>CAYLNV010000031.1:0-9319 GCA_964385085.1 uncultured Oscillospiraceae bacterium | reverse complement strand
CTTCCTGTTTGGCGAAAGCTGCTGGCAGGTGTCTGCTTGATCGTGGCTTTGCTGGTGTTCTTCTATGCCACCTGTATTTCGGATCTTTCCGGGCTCATCAGCACGAACAGTATCACCGAAAGCGGAAAACAGCAGCTTATGCTGTGCCTTGTTTTGATCGCGGCGCTGGGTGTCTTTATTGCGGCCATCGGACGAAGAAGCGTTCCTTCTGAGATCCTTCGGACACCGGCGAAGCAAAGAAAGCTGAGCAAGCGGACGGTTACTGCGGCAGTGCTGATCGTGCTGTGTATCCCGCTGACGATCTTTGCAGGTGTGAGGTATCTGGGGAATCGATATTACAACATTATCGCCCTTTTTGTGTTGGCAGAATGTATGCTGCCCTTCTTTCTGGTGTTTGAAAGCCGGAAGCCAAAGGCAAGAGAGCTTGTTACCATTGCGGTGCTGTGTGCCATCGGTGTGGCGGGGCGGTCTGCGTTTTTCATGCTGCCCCAGTTTAAGCCGGTGATGGCACTTGTGATCATCGCAGGTGTTGCCTTTGGCGGCGAGACCGGCTTTTTGGTGGGTGCTGTTACCATGATGGTATCCAACTTTCTGTTCTCCCAGGGTCCGTGGATGCCCTGGCAGATGTTCAGCATGGGATTGGTCGGTTTTCTGGCAGGTGTGCTGTTCCGCAAGGGCCTGCTTCGCCCCAGTCGGGGAAGCCTTGCCACCTTCGGTGCGCTGGCGGCAGTCGTCGTCTATGGCGGTATTATGAATCCGGCATCCGCACTGATGTATAATGCCCAGAGCCTGAACCGGGATATGCTCCTTGCCTATTATGTGTCCGGCCTTCCCATGGATCTGATCCACGCGGCCGCAACGGTAATTTTTCTGCTGATCGCGGCAGAGCCTATGCTGGAAAAGCTGGACCGGATCAAAGTCAAATACGGCTTGGTGGAATGATCCCATAGGGCTGCTGCAAAATACAGAAGATCCATGGATAGCTTTTTTGGGGAGGCTGACAGCCTCCCCAATATCTGCATGGTATAGACGACCTCATAGGGTTAAGGCACGTCCGGTATGTGAACGAAGTGCAAGAATATGCGCTTAACCCTTGGAAAGCTCCCTTCGTTTTGCCCGACGGACACGGTTGATGTGGCGCTCAAAATCACCCTTTGCGATCAGCTCCGCCAAAACATATTGAATATAAGTAGGAACAGTGCAGGAATAGAAGCCGAGCTGTTCCTCGTATTTTTTTGTCAGTGCCATTGGCAAAACCATATAGCCCACACGGAAGGAAGGGGAGATGGTCTTGGAAAAGGTGTTCATGTAGATCACATTTTCCTTTTGGGAATGGGAAAACAAGGTTTCCTCCGCTTTGGTGGACACCGAGAATTCTGACTCAAAATCGTCTTCAATGATCAGCCGATCGCCCCGTTCTGCCCATCTTAAGTATTCGTGGCGCTTGGAGGCACTGGCAGTAACACCGGTGGGATAGCTGCGGTAGGGGGAAATATGCAGCACATCAGCCTGACAGCCCTTCAGTGCGGCAGTGTCAATGCCATCACTTCCCAAAGGAAGCTTATTGACAGAAACATCAGAAGCGGTATATACCTGCTCGATCATTTCGTAGGAGGGCGTCTCGATGGCATAGACAAGGTCCTTGCCAAGCAGCTTGATCAGAAGGGAATACAGATACTCTGAGCCCGAGCCGATAATGATCTGCTGTGCGTCGGCAAGGATCCCCCGGCTTTGGGCAAGATAGATCCGTATTGCATCCCGCAGAGCCAGACAGCCGGAATTGGGAGACCGCTCCAAGATCGCCTCGCCCATATCGCTGATCACACTGCGCATGGTTTTTGCCAGCACAGAAAAGGGGAAGGTGGCGGCAGTGTGGCTGCCCGCATAGGAAGCAAGGGCAAATTCCATAGGCGCAGAGGACGCGAAGCCGTCGTCCGTGCGGAATATGACGAAATAACCGCTGCGCTCCCGGGATTCGATATAGCCTTCATCGCACAAAAGGGCATAGGCATGCTCAACGGTAATGCTGCTGATCCCTGCGTCAGCGGAGATCACTCGCTTGGAGGGAAGCTTACTGCCCAGGGGATAGATCCCGTTTACGATGTCATCCCGCAGAAGGGTATAAAGCTGAAGATAAGCAGGCGCTTTACTGCTCTTATCGATAGTATACTTCATCTGATCATATCCTTTTCGTGTGAGTTTTCGTTTTTATATTATCAGATCTATTATATACCGGGAACAGAAGATGTGCAACAAAAAGAAAATCGTGTCGAAGAAAGCTTCGACACGATTCGGTGTTTGATTGAAATTAACCTTCGGCAGTATCGGCATCGACCGCACTGTTACCGTAGGGGTATATGGTGCTGGAGGTGTTTACCAGATCCACAGAGGGGTTCTCTGCATCGTACACACGGAAGGTCAGTGCGATCTCGGTGATGTCGCCCTCAATATCCTTCAGGATGTCCTCGGAGAAAACGATCTGGTCAAAGCTCCGGCTGCTGGCGTCTACCTGAGAAGAGAAGGAAATGTCAACGCTGGTGCCGTTGAGGGAAGCAGACTCCAGAACGAAAACCAGATCAGTACCGAAGGTCTCGACATACTCGCCGTCTTCAATGTACTCAACATTGCCGTCCTCGTCAACTTCCTCGATATACACGATATTGGTGATCTCTTCCAGCTCCAGATTGTTGGACAAGGTTACATTCAGAGTGTAGCCGCTGGCACTATCAGCGTTAACATTTGTGATCACAATGGAGCAAGTATCGCTTTCGTAAATGGACTGCTCAGTGAAGACATACTCCGTAGCGGCGGTGGTAGCTTCGGTGGTTTCGGTGGTGTCGTTGGAGCCACCGTCAGTGGAGGTGGTGCTGGGGGTTTCACCGCAGGCGGCCATGGAAAGGACCATCAGCAGTACCAGAATAAGTGCATAAAATCTTTTCATATGTATTCTCCTTCGTCAATATGTGGAATTTCTTTAGCGTAAAAATTATGATCCTCATAGAATATACTATATTTCCATGGGAATGTCAATGAAATAGTTTCGAATTTCGCGATTTTACAAGTTGTTCACAAACAATAAACAATAAGAGAGGCTGTAAAGAAATCTGAAAATTTATTCAGAATATATATTCTTGCCAAGACCGTTAAACAGAAATTTGATAAAATGAGGGAGGCAGCTCGATTTTTGAGCTGCCTCCCAAACCTTTTCATTCACCTTGGAAAATATGCGTTTTTTACAACCCCATTTTGCGCGATCAACCTTCAAAATCGGTCTCTTCTGCCTGGAGGGGGTCTTCTGCAGTCGCTTCTGCCACAGCCTCATTACAGCAGCAACAACATTTTCCCTTGCAGCTTTCCAGCAGATTTCTTGCCCAGGCAACGATCTTGTCGCCATAGGCGGCAACCACATAAACCACACCTGCGACCGCGGCAAGAGCAGCCAGAATCTTCAGAACGGTATTAAAAGCTTTCATTGAAAATACCTCCTTGTTTGGTTTCTAACATCAGTATAACCAAAGTGCAGTAAAAAAGCAATAGAAATATTCGAAAATTACAGATATCCGTACATTCCCCGGACACTGACCTCTCCGGAACGGACTGTTTTTACTGTTCCGTCAGTAAATCGGACGATCAGACCGCCTGCGATATCCAGCTCCAGGGCAGTACCGTAGAGCCACTCATCTCCCCGTACGACAACGACATCCTGCCCCAGGGTGATGCAGTCCTTCCGGTAGCGGTTCATCATCGCTGCTTTTTTTGTAAGCAGAGTCCGGTCCATATCCACCAGCGCTTCTATCATTTTGGCAGCCAGACATGCCGGTGCTACCTGCTTGCCGGAGACCATAGACAAGGAAGCAGCTATATCCAGGATTTCCGGCGGAAAATCTGACTGTAACTGGCAGCAGTTGATGCCGATGCCCACAATGGCATAGTCCACCAGACCGGTATTGGGATCAGGGTGCAGCTCTGTGAGGATACCGCCCAGCTTTTTTCTGCCGAATACCAGATCGTTGATCCACTTGATTTTGGGGCGGAAGCCTGCGACCTTTTCCACAGCATCGCACATTGCCACCGCGGCTGCACAGGTCAGATGCAGCAGCTCGGACGGCTGACAGTTGGGACGGAGGATGACCGACAGGTAGACACCCATACCTGCAGGGGAAGAGAAGCTTCTGCCCATTCTGCCCCGCCCGCCTGTTTGACAGTCCGCGATCAGCACAGTTCCGTGGGGCGCACCGCTTTTGGCAAGGGTTTTTGCTTTCGTATTGGTGGAGTCAATAGTATCATACCAATACAGAGTGTCCCGCCAGGGACACTCTGCAGATAAATGACTTAAAATGTGTTCTTTCATCTTAATCAATGTCGCGGATGATCTCCTCAGGGGGATCATCCAAAATTTCAGGATGCCGCAGAATACTGCGGTAATGCTTAAAGAAGGTTGCGTAATAGTAGCCATCCACGATCCGCTCGTCCAGAACGAACTTTACATCGATGTACTTCTTCTGGACCACGCTTCCGTCCTCCTGCACCTCCAGCGCCCGACGCTTACAGCCGAATGCACCAAATACAGGCAGGTTGCCGAAATCGTACAGATGGTGGTATATGGGCCGGATGCCCAGAGAACCCATGGAAGTAAAGAACAGGCTTCCGTGGAAGGGACTCAGCTCCAGCAGGAACTTGGGCAGCAAGCCGAAGTAATCCAGCAGCTTTAACAGCCACACCACGAATTTCAGCACCACACTGGGGATCAGGTTCAGATAACCGATCAGATTATCAAGCCCCGAATCCAGATCCTGTGTGGCTTTGACTTCTTCGATGGCGGCATTCAGCTTGTTGTAAACATCAGTAGCCGTATCCTTACGGTTCAGATGGACCTTGATGGAGGTGTCGGGAGATTCCACAGACATTTCCTTTTTGACCACCATGCAGTACTGGATATCCTCGCCCCGGGAGTACACCTTCTGACCGGACATAAACCGGTTCAACTGGGGATATTTACACAGGCCGCGGACATAGGCGGCAAGCAGCACGTGCGTCAGACCGAAATCGGTCAGGCCCTCCCGACGCTTCTGGCGGATATAACGCTCCACATGGGAGATCTCGAAGGATTCTTCAAACAGGTTGGAGCAGGTGTTCCGCTCTACCTGGAAGAAGGCCGTGATCTGGGCCATCGGTGCCAGTGTACGGATCTTGCGGCCATCGCTGCGGTCGCCCCATGTGGGATGGTATTCTCCATCGGCATGGATCCGGATGGCAAACACCATAAACAGGAAGCCAAAGGTCATCAGCAGATCGGGCAGCAGAGGAAGCAGCGGCCCGTAATCACCGCCCAGAAGGGCAGCACGGTTCAGGTACAAAAGTACCGCCGCAGGGAAGGAAAGCAGCGGGATCAAGGCCAGCGTCAGCTTTTCCTTGCCGGAGGTGATCTGGGTGTAAAGCACTGCCATAAACAGCAGAGCCACTGCATACAAAATGACTACCAGCTTGTCAAAGCCGAGACCGGCAAACACAAAGCAGTAGTAAATTGCATACATCCAGACGGGGATCGCGGTTTTGTAGAAATGTTCTTTGCCGTTAAGGAGAGCGATGAGCACATACAGCAAGGCTGCTGCCGTGGGCAGAACGATTTGGCTCCACACTTGAGCTGCATCTCCGGCCCCTTTCATACCGGAGATCACAATGCGGGCCACTGCCGAGCAAACCATGCAAAGCGCCATCAGCCAGGTCAGCACGCTTTTGCGGCTGATGTAAAAATGTGTTTTCTTTTCCATAACGGTAACATTATAACAAAATCCGACACATTTGGCAACAAAAACATATGCCGGTCATACATAGAGCAAATTTCTATGTATGACCGGCACGAAAAAAGTTATGTTTTACATCGCTTCTGCCTTGGTGATAAAATCGTAGATCATCTGTCCGAAAACGCTGACACCGTTCTGGTCCAGCTTACCGCAGTATTCGCAATGACCTCCGTGCATAACGACATGGTCAAAGTTCGTGTATCCAAAATGGGAAAGGGTGCGGATCACCAGCATGGTCTGCTCATAGCGTCCTACCATGTCGTTATCGGATACGATGAAACGCATGGGCGGATAGGCAGGCATAGTGCCCATGTGGAAAAGGGGAGCGGATTCATCCACGATGACACGCTTGGGATCTATGTTACTGTTTTTCAGTACGTTAAAGTGGGCAGTAGGCTGACCGGCATCGTGCAAATATCCGGCAACAGCAGAGCTGTCAATGCCCGCATCCTGCAGATAATGGGGATCGAAGCAAAGCATCATGGAAAGATATCCGCCTGCGGAGCTGCCACCGATGTAAAGCTTGTCGCAGCTTAGGTTTTCCTTAATATAGCGGCTTGTCCATGCTGCGGAAGCTGCTGCATCGCAAATGAATTCAGGGTATTTTGCTTCGGGATACAGCCGGTAATTGGCAGAGAATACAGCCACTCCCTGCTCTGTAAGATAGGAAGCGAGCTTTTCAGCAGCCTTCTTGTCGCCTTTTGCCAGTCCGCCGCCATGGAAGTAAAGAAATACAGACTGAACAGGTCCGTCGGGCAGGTAAATGTCCAGAACCTGTTTTTCGTGGTCGTGTGCATAAGCAATGTTTTCTTCTTTTTTCATAGTTGTTTCATTCTCCTTGTTAATGTATGTTTGCCTTGACAGCGGCAATATATTCCGGTGCAGTGCCGCAGCAGCCCCCCAGCAGGGTGGCGCCCATGGCTGCACACGCTGCCAGAATGTTTGCAAATTCATCCGGCTTCATGGGGTAGTGGGGGAGATCATCTTCCCCGATCACCGGATTGCCTGCGTTGGGCTTGCACAGGAGCGGCCCTTTTACAGATCTGCGGAGCTTGCTTACAAGATAGGGAGTCATCATGTCCGCAGCCACGCAGTTAAAGCCAACGGCGGCCGCACCCATTTCCTCCAAATTGCGCAGGACCGGACCGGCATCCATGCCGGAAAACAGCGAGCCGTCAGCCTGCATGGTGAAGCTGTACATGACTGCTCCTGCGCCCTCCAGCTCCGCAGCAGTGAGAATGGCCTCCGCTTCCTGCGGGTACAGCAAGGTTTCCGCGGCCAGAAGGTCTGCACCGCCCTCTATCAGACCCTTGATCTGCCGACGGTAGTTTTCCACCAGAAGGTCAAAACGATCCGGGTCATAGCTTTCTGTGAAGGTTGCCAGGGTGGTCAGATTGCCTGCCACCAGGCAGTCCGGGGCGGCAGAGCGGGTCAGGCTGACCAGATGGGCATTGACTGCTTCCGTCTGACGGTCCAGATGGACTTTCTCAAGAGCGATGGGCTGGGCCTGAAAGGTGGGGGCATATAAGATCTGACTGCCTGCTGCAGCATACTGCCGCTGCAAGGCTACCAGCTTTTCCGGATTGGCTAAGATCCATTCCTCTGAGCAGCAGCCGCGGGGCATACCTGCCTTTTGCAGGTTTGAACCGGTTGCGCCATCCAGAAGATGCACACCGCTTGCAATTTTCTCCTGTAAGCGTTCTCTTGTGAGCATAGAAGATCCCTCTTATATACATTTCGGTTTGTTGAGCTGCTGGTTAGAATAGCTGACTATCGGTAACTGCGTCCTTGCGAAGCCAGTCCGCAGACTGGTCGTGGCAATCTCCTGACACAAGGCTGTTTTCAGTAAAATTATAGTTAGTAATATTATAATTTAATCTGGGAAAAATTGCAACACAAAGATTGACGACCCGGAGAAAATCTGGTAAACTGAAACAAATCAAAAAGGAGCAAATGTAATGAAAAAGACTGTATTAAGAGAATATGCCCGGCTGATCGTCCGTGTTGGTGTGAATGTGCAGAAGGGTCAGGAGGTCCTGATCCATGCCGATCTGGACCAGCCGGAATTTGTAAAGCTGGTGGTCGAAGAGTGCTATAAGGCGAAGGCTAAGGAGGTTACCGTCCTGTGGAACTATCAGCCTCTGCAGAAGATCCACACCCGCTATCAGTCTGTAAAGACTCTGGGCGAGGTGAAGGATTGGCAGAAGGCGCGCCAGCAGCATTACTGCGATGCGTTGCCTTGCCGTATCCACCTGATGAGCGAAGATCCTGACGGCTTGAAGGGTGTGAATATGAAGAAGCTGGCCCAGGCCCGGCAGCTCAGCTACCCCATCCTGAAGCCCTATATCGATCAGCGGGAAAACAAGCAGCAGTGGTGCATTGCGGCAGTACCCGGTGCAGCATGGGCGAAGAAGGTATTCCCCGGTCTTCCCAAGGGAAAGGCTATGGAAAAGCTGTGGGAAGCCATCCTGTATACCTCCCGGGTAAACGAAGACCCTTTAAAGGCATGGGAGGAACACAATGCCAACCTGAAAGCCCGCTGCGATTACCTGAACGGCTTGGGGATCGAAAGCCTGCACTATACTGCTGATAACGGCACGGATCTGACTGTGGGCCTGATCGCGGAAAGCCGCTTCTGCGGCGGTGGCGATACCAGTCTGCAGGGGATCTATTTCAACCCCAATATCCCCACCGAGGAGTGCTTCATCTCTCCCAAGCGGGGGCAGGCAGAGGGTATCGTCTATTCCACCAAGCCCCTTTCCTATCAGGGCCAGCTCATTGAGAACTTCTGGATGCGCTTTGAGGGCGGCAAGGTGGTGGAAAGCGGCGCGCAAAAGGGTGCAGAGCTGCTGGCTACCCTGATCGCCATGGACGAGGGCGCAGCTTATCTGGGCGAGTGCGCACTGGTGCCGGAAAAGAGCCCCATCGCAGAAAGCGGTCTGCTGTTCTATAACACCCTGTTCGATGAAAATGCCGCCTGCCATCTTGCCATCGGCATGGGCTTTGCGGATACCATTGTGGATTTCCAGAATAAGACCCTGGACCAGTGCCGCGAGCTGGGCATTAACGACTCTATGGTGCATGAGGACTTTATGATCGGCTGCAGCACCATGAATATCGATGCTGCCACCCGGGATGGAAAGATCGTTCCCATCTTCCGTAACGGCAACTGGGCATTTTGATTTTTGGTTACCTCCCAAAATCGATCATTGTCTGAACAGCGGTTTTTTATCCCGAAAAGAAAAAAAGCAAAAAAGCGAAAAAAACACTTGCATTTAGCATATTCCTGTGGTATGATATGCGGGCGATTAAAGATTGCTGGGGCAATTGCGCCCTTTTATGCTATGAGAAAGAGGTGAACAACATGAAGGAAGGTATCCATCCCAATTACGAACAGACCACGATTCGCTGTGCCTGTGGCAACGTCTTTACGACCGGTTCCACCAAGAAGGACATCAGAGTTGAAATCTGCTCTAAGTGCCACCCTTTCTATACCGGCAAGCAGAAGCTGGTTG
>CAYLNV010000030.1:0-9400 GCA_964385085.1 uncultured Oscillospiraceae bacterium | reverse complement strand
TTCTCAAAAACCACTCCACCGCTTGCGCGGTCCCCCTCTCCTTTCAGGAGAGGCTTATGCCAGCAAATCGTACTCTCTCAGGTGGCCTACAAAGTCAGAAATAAATTTCTTTGCTTCTTCCTGATCAACATCTTCGTAATTGGCAACAACAGCCTGCAGCAGATCTTCTTCAGACTTGTCCTCCTGCAACTGCTCCCACAGGAATTTACCAGTGTCATTCAAAGTGATCATAATAGATAAGTCAAGCTCATCACCAGTGGGCAAAACAACATTTTCACCTGCAACAACCCTGATAATATAACCTTCTTTAACTTTCATCAAAATTCTCCTTTATAAATTTCTGACCGGACATAGCCTCGTAAGATACGATAGCAGCCTCCGGATCCATATTGCATCTAAGCTTCCAAACAGGGACCTGTGTTAACAACTTATCCAACAAAGCCAAAAGCTTAATGCGGTAATCAATCAACCTTGGTCGATTAACCTGCTTGATGATTGCTTGAATTGCTTCAACACCTGTAAACCGTTCTATTTCATTTTTCTCACCGCGATCTAAACAAGCAATACCTGCAACAGGGATCCGAGTATTTACACTAATATCATTCTTTCCGCTCCAGGGAGTACCGTATGCATACCAAACACCATCAACTAATCTAAGCGCGGGTTTATCATCGTTTAAGATATAGGCACGGTCTCCAAATAAATTTAACCAAAGATTCGTATGAGTAGATTTACCTGTACCAGAATCAGCAGTAAACAAATAGGCTTTCCCATCGACAACAATGCAAGATGAATGAAGCATCATACCGCAATGATTTAATAAATTTTTGTAAAAAAGAACACCTGTTAACAAATACTCACGAAGATCGAGAGGAAATTCCTTAAAATACTCATCAACAGGAAGCTTGCCAAAGTTTTTAACTGTGCTAGAATCTATTACAATATCTGCTACATCAAACGGTTCACATAAGTATGGCATTGCTTGTAATTCTGTTCTGCCAAATGTCTTCATTAAGACTTTTAAATCAGAAATATTATAAAATTTTTCCAATATAATCATCACATCCATCTAATCATTTTATAATATAATACCACAAATACTAACAATGTGCAATATGATTTGTCCAAAATATTAAATATAATTACAATGTAAATCAAAAAACGTGCCGATTTTACTCGGCACGTTTTTTTAGGAATTATTCGTCTGCTTCAGGCACACCAGCACTACCTGCATTTTGAATAGTGATGTGCTCACTAACGATGGTATATGCCTTAACCTCAGGCTTATTAAACATGAATTCATCTCCTTTCAAACAAATTAGATCATTAAAAATGGATCTCAATAAGTATATTCCTCACCAACAACAACAGCACCTGTATCTGTCAACAACTTTGTTGTCAACTTCAAGTCCTGATAATTATTGCAATCCTCAATAGGACAAGCAAGCTTGCTACCACTAGCAAGAGCTTTAGCGAGTTCTTCAGAACAAGTAAATGTCATAGATTGATACATATCGCCATTGTCAGTAGGTGTTACCCAAGATGCTTCAACGATAAAAGACACACCGTGGGCAGTCGCACCGTCATTAGCGATAGGAGTCTTAGCTACACTAGGGAGATTAAAATAGAAGGTAATTTTTGCAGTACCTGCTTCCTTATCCGATGTAAAGCCATAGCCAGTTGCCTCCGTCTCACTATCATACAACTGAGTATGGGTAAACACATAATAATCACCCATCTTCATTGTAATCAAATGATAATCAACACCATTACTTGCAGTTTGGGTGTATACAGTATCATTAGAAATGCTAATATTGCCAGAATCTACATACAATTTAGCATAATCATTTGATGCGGAAAGACGACTACCTGTAACAACGCTATCGGTAAGACCGATCACATAAGCAGCCTTCAAATCAAAAGCGACAAGATTAAGAGTAACTCCACCCTTGATAATCAAGATTGCATCAGCATTATCCAAGTCATCAGCAATCATAGTAACAGTTTCACCGGAGACAGCAGCGTTCAGAGCTTCCTCGACGGATGCGTACATAACATCGCCAATCTTGGCAACGGGATCTGCAACAGTCTCAGCAGCGACCTCAACCAGGGAGTAGACACCGTCGGTGGCGGTCCAAGCGTACTCGACATCGGAGATCGTTACGTTGCCAGCAACCAGGTTAGCAGCGGTGATGGTAGCAGAGCCAACAACACCGATAACATCGCTGCCGGAGAAGGCAACAACATAAGGAGCTTCCAGGCTGTATTCGCCCAGATCCAGCTTTGCGCCAGCGGGCAGTACGATGCCAGCCTCGGCAGTTACATTAGCAACCAGAGTGATGGTGTCGCCGGAAACAGCAGCAGCAACAGCAGCATCGATGGTGGTGTACTCTGCTTCACCGATCATTGCAACAGCGGGCATGTAGTAAATAGTGATGCCGCCAGCGGGGACATAGAACATTACGGTCTCGCCCTCAGCAACTGCATTTGCTTCTTCATAGAAGCTGTTGTAGATCTCGCCGTTCTTCTCTGCGGTGTAGGTGTAGTAAATTGCATCCTCACCGTCGTTAACCAGAGTAACCTCACCGTTCAGCAGGGTGCCGACTTCCAGGGGGTAGCCGTAGGAGCCGTCGGGAGTGATCTCGGTGAGCCAAGTGAACTCATAAGTAAAGGTCTCTTCGCCCCAGTATGCATACAGGTTGATGTTAGCAACATCGCCTTCGTTCATAGCCAGAACATAGCCGTCGCCATAGCCCTCAGCCCAAGTATTGCCACAGTTAACGGACATCCAACCCTCAGAAGCTACATACAGGTAACCAGCTTCAGTAGCTGTGTAGGTGTAATCCTGATCGTAAACACCAGTGTGCTCGGCAGTGTAGGGCAGAGCCTCAATAACAATAGCACTATCCTCGGGTTCTTCAGAAGCAGCCTCAAAAGCGATGGTAGTGGTAACAGTACCTGCAGGCAGTGCCCATACAGTGGGATCGGGATCATATGTACCAGCCATGATAACGATCTCATCGCCCTCAGAGACAGTGATGGTCTCGGGGTTGACAACGGGATCGTCGTCAGACCAGTGGGTATCACCGTAGGAACCAGCAGTCAGGTTGTTAACAACATACTGCCAGCCAAGGTCAACAACAGACTCCTCACCGGATTCAGCATCAACAACAACAGTGGATGCTGCTACACCAACCGTAACAGTGCCGTCGCCCTCGGCAATGTACTTGTAGTAGTAAGGCTGCTCGGCACCAGCTTCGATGTCAACATCATACTCACCAGCTTCAACAACCTCGGGGTTGTCCATAGTGCCAACCTTAACAACAGTGGAAACAGTGTAAGTCTGAGCAGCCTCAGCCTTGTTTGTGATCTTCAGTACATAGTACATCTGACCAGCGGGAACAGTAAAGGTAACAGACTCAGTAGTAGCCTCGCCGCCGTAAACTGCGCCGTCAGCAACAGTAACGACCTTAACACCCAGACCGCTGATGACAACTTCCTGATTGCCGTAACCCTGCAGCACATAGTACTCAGTCACACCAGGCTCGATAGCATCGGTGGTGGGGTTGGGGTACATGGGGGTCAGAGGGTAAGCCAGGACCTTAGGATTGGACTCAGTGCCGGGCAGGCCGGTCAAATCAGCGGAGACAGTAACTTCGCCGCCAACCTCATTGCCGTCAGCGATGGTGATCTCAAGCTGGTCGCCCTCATTAACTTCAATTTCGCTGCCATCATACTCTTCACCATCTACCAGAATGTAGATTCCAGTGCCTTCAACAGCAGAGGTAGCGGTAATTACCAGAGTGCCTGCTTCGGAAGCAGTCCACAGGTATGTAAGACCGAAGCCGTTGTCTTCAGACAGGATAATGGTGCCGTCTTCCCAGGGGCCGCCGAAGCCGAACACGCCATCAGCCGCGAAAGCACTAAAGGGAACCATGCACAGGACCATTGCGAGAACAATGATCAGAGATAATGCTCTCTTCATTCGTTTTTTCCTCCTAATTTATGATTTGGCCTTGCGGCCTATAAAAACCCGGGATGCGCTTCAAATCATCAGGCAAGTGCAGGATAAGGGCTCACCACCGCCTTTTTGGGGTGGAGAAGGTACATCTGTGGGCGGCAGATGCACACGGGTCCCGCTACGCGGCGGGAGCAAGCCCCCGCCCTGCACTCCCCTTCCGATCCAAAGAATCATCGGGAGTTTTCCACATTCATGATCAGGCGATCGCCTGAAGGATGATGGTTACTTCATTAGAGCCGTCTTCGAAGAAGAAGACTTCATCCTCTGTGGTGTAACCGTAGCCCTGGGGCATGACTGCGATCTTTACTTCGTAATCAGCTTCGGGCATATTATAATAGGAAGCAACACCGTTATCATCGGTAACCATAGGTGTGCAGGCTTCCAGGCAGATCTGTACAACGACACCGGCAATGGGATTGCCGCCTTCATCGACTACCTTAATGATGTGGGAGGGTTCTTGCGCTTCTGTAGCCGCTGTGGTCTCCACAGGCTGAGTGGTCGTTTCCACGGGGGCTGTGGTGGTTTCATTGGCATTATCTGAATTATCGCCGCAGGCGCACAGGCCGATCATCAGGCAAAGGCCCAGCAGCAGAGCGATCAAACGCTTGGTATTCATTGGGGGTTCTCTCCTTCCGAGGGTGGGTAAAATCCGTTCCAAAAACAAGTGCAATTACACAGCTATCAATGGTTACTATCATTCTAGCACCAGTTTCTGAAAATTGCAAGCACAAATTTGGAAAAAGTTTGGATTTTTTTGTTTATTTTTCTATATATGGGTTTTTGCTGTTCCGGATAGATAGATATAGTATATAAAATTTGCAGTCAATAGGCGGGGTGGGCGGCCCTACAATGACAGATATCATAATGAGATTCCCTTTCCCCGGGGTGTCCGCGGTCGGCTAATAGCCGCCCCTGGGGGATTTATGCCGCAAGGCGGCATATCGCCCGGCAGGGCGATTATCCCTCCACCGCTGACGCGGTCCCCCTCCCTCTAGGCGAGGGAGGCTCTGGGGCGACCAGTGGTCGTCCGCGGGCGGCTAATAGCCGCCCCTACAAATTCTGACGATAGATTTTTGGTTTTTAATCGTCCATTCGTGTAGGCTCTGCAATGAATATGTTGCATTTCGCAGGGGGGTAACCCCTCCGGGTCGCCGCAAGGGCGACCCACCTCCCCTGACGCAGGGGAGGCTTTTACGGCGGGAGACAGCCATAAGCCCTACAATGTTTATATGTGGTTCGGTCTATATTGCGACGAAATGCGGCGGCTGCCAGATGCAGTCGCCGCATACATTATTATTTTACATAGTCCATGCAGATCCAGCCTGTAGAGATCCGGCCCCAGGTGGTGCTGCCCACCGTCTTGGTTTCCAGGATCTCAACCTTACTGCCGCTATACAGGTAGCTTACGATATTATAGGACGTACCCGCGCCGCTGCGGACACACAGGCAGCTTGCGGTAACCGTTTTCGTGGTGGTGCTTCCGGAGCTGCTGCTGCCGGTTACGACATAGTCCATACTGATCCAGCCACTGGCGGTCTTGCCCCAGACAGTAGAACCGACTGTTTTGGTTTCTGTGATCTGGACTGTGTTACCATTATACAGGTAGCCGCACACAGCATAGGATGTGCCAGGGCCGCTGCGGACACGCAGGTAACCGCTGACTTTGACTGTACCGGACTGGGTGGCAGTGGTTTGGTTATCACTGCTGCTATTGCTGCTGTCCAACGACACATAGTCCATGCTGATCCAGCCATCAGAGATCTTACCCCAGGTAACGCTGCCTACCGCTTTGGTTTCTGTGATGGTTACCTTTGTACCCTTTGCGATGGTCTTCACGATGGAATAGCTGACACCTGCTCCGCTGCGGACACGCAAGCCGCCCACAGCCGTGATCGTTCCGCTGACAGCAGTCGAAGATGTGCTGCTATCATTACTATTGTCTGATGTGCTGCCGCCGGATGTCGTTCCTTCGCTGGCAGAATCCAAAACCACATACTTCATGCTGATCCAGCCATCGGAGATCTTACCCCAGGTCAGAGAGCCGACTGTCTTCTGCTCCAGGATCTGGACCTTGCTTCCATTGGCAAGATACCGCACAGCACTGTATCCAGTTCCCGCTCCACTGCGGACACACAGTCCGCCATTTGCCTTGACCGTACCGGTCTGCGCAGTGGTTTCGTTACTGCCGGTATTCTCCGGCTGTGTGGTATTCTCCGGCTGTGTGGTTTCCTCCGGCTCGGTGGCTGTGCCGCCGTCTTTAACAGAATCGTAATTCGTATACTTCAGGCAGATCCAGCCGCCATCGTACTTGCCCCAGGTATAGCCACTGCCGGTGGCTACGGCTGTGATGGTGAACGTTTTTCCCTTATTGGCAGTTCCAACAATGGCATAGTTCGTGCCAGGGCCTTTGCGAAGATTCACATTGCTGTCTGTAACTGTGATCGTTACATTCGCAGTCTGCTCATTGGACTCAGGTTCTTCGCCTGCTGCATTTTCCCAATGTGCGTACAGGGTCGCACCCTTTGTAGATGCGTTCAGCACTTCCACCTTTGTGCCGCCGCTTGCCTGGGTGAACCAGCCAAGGAAGGTGTAACCGGCATAGGTGGGTGTGGGGAAGGGTGCTGCGGTCAGGCTTGCATCATAGCCCTGACTTTTGGGGCTGACAGAACCACCGTTGCCATCGTAAAGCACATAGCAATAACTGTCCGGCGGGTTCTGAGAATACTCATTGTTCAGGTACATATTTGCTTCGGACAAGCGCCGTCTGAGCAGGAAGCTCTTGACCTGACCGCCGGCAATGCACCACAGGGCAAATGCCCGGATCAGTTCATTTCCGGTCGTTCCATTGACAACTGCTTTATACAGCGTGCCACTGGTATCGAAGCACCAGCCTGTGCCGCAGTTATAGGAAAACAGCACCAGCGCGTCGAACTGGTTCTGAGACAGGCTCAGACCATTCTTTTCCATAAAGCCCACAAGGTCTACATAGACATATTGCAGGTGGTTACGAAGCAGTATTTCCGCTTCCTTCTCGGTAATGCCGTATGTAGTATAGTACTCAAGCATATCGTCAGGACACTTCGTTCCGTAACCAACTGTATACTGAGAATAGTCAGAATAAGGCTTTGCGCTAAAGCCCTCTTCCTTCTTCAGGATCTCAATACACGCATCACTGGCCTTATATCCCTTATAGCCAGGATCGACAGGAGTCGTTTCTTCCGGAGCAGTGGTTTCTTCCGTGGTCTCCTGGGTCGTGGTGGTCTCTTCCTCCGCCGATACAGAAAGCGTACCTACCGGCAGGATCGTCAGCATCATTATAAAAACCAGCAGAAAGCTGATCACTCTTTTGGCCATGTGTGCATACTCCTTTCAAAATTCATTCTCAGCCATTATAGCAGAGTATTTTCCCTATTGCAACCCTTTTCCAGAAAAAATTACAAGTTTGTTACTATTTTTCGTCGCCAATATTTTCCATATTTGTTTCTATAATCCATTATTTTGCGGTATTTTGAAACTTTTACATATATTGGGTTGACATAATGCCTTTGGCAATTGCATTTTTATATGTATTGTGTTAGAATAAGCACAGCATTTGAAAGGAGGTGCGGTTATGGAAAAGAAAAAGGCGCTGATCGCTATGAGCGGTGGTGTGGACAGCTCTGTTGCCGCACATCTGATGGCGCAGGCAGGCTTCCACTGCATTGGCGCTACTATGCGTCTGTTTGACACCGCTCCCGACGAGCCGGAAAGCAAATGCTGTGCGCTGGAGGATGTGGAGGATGCCCGGTCTGTTGCTCACCGTTTGGGTATCCCCTTCTATGTTTTCAACTTCAAGGACCGTTTCAGAGAAATGGTCATGGACAAATTCGTTCGGTGCTATGAGTGCGGTCTGACCCCCAACCCCTGTGTTGACTGCAACCGTTATTTGAAATTTCAGGAGCTGCTGGAGCGGGCCAGGCTTTTGGACTGCGACTGCATTGCTACCGGTCATTATGCGGCGATCCGCTTTTGCGAGGAAACCGGACGATACCTATTATATAAAGCAGCAGACAAGGCGAAGGATCAGAGTTATTTCCTGTACTCTCTGAATCAGGCACAGCTTGCCCACACCCAATTCCCTCTTGGGGAGCTGACAAAGGAGCAGGTTCGGGCAATCGCGCAGGCACAGGGTTTTCTGAATGCCCGGAAGCGGGACAGTCAGGACATTTGCTTTGTGCCGGAGGGAGATTATTTTGCGTTCTTAAGAGCCTACACAGGAAAGGAGTATCCCGAGGGCGATTTTCTGGATCTTGCAGGGAATGTGGTGGGTCGCCACCATGGCGCGGCGGGATACACCAGAGGACAGCGGAAGGGTCTTGGCCTTGCCATGGGCGAGCCGGTATATGTGTGCAGCAAGGATATGGCACAGAACACGGTAACGGTAGGCAGCAACGAAGCGCTGTTCAGCCGCAGTCTTCTGGCCAATGACTGGAATTTCTTCCCCTTTGACAGCCTGAAAGAACCTTTGCGGGTCTTGGCTAAGGCCCGCTCCCGGATGGTCGAACAGCCTGCCACGGTCTATCCCGAGGATAACGGCATTGTTCGGGTGGTGTTTGACGAGCCCCAGCGGGCTCTCACCACAGGTCAGGCAGTGGTTCTGTATGACGGGGATCAGGTGATCGGCGGCGGAACGATCACAGCGGTTTTGTAGGTTGGACCGACGCTATCAGGTCAATTTCTGCTTCAAGCATCCGCTTTGAAGCGCCGATGTTCGCCACAGCAGACTGGGCTTATTAAGCAGAAAAGGGAGTGTTGCAAAATACTGCAGCACTCCCTTAAATGGTTCAAACATCTGCGTCCTGCGGACGCAGGGGCGATCTGTGATCGCCCCTACAAATTCTAACGATAGATTTTTGAATTTTGAACAGGCCCTTTATTTGATCGAAACTTCGGGGAAATACTCCTCCACAAAGTCCACCTTATCCACCTGAAAGGACTTTCCGTCCAGGTAGGCAAGGCAGCCCGCGTCGGTCAGAAACCGGAAGGTCAGCTTATAGGAATACAGAGCCTGATAGGTACGGTCTGCATGTTTGTTCAGCTTTCCGTATTTTCCGTCCCCCAGCAGCGGATGTCCTGCGTGGGCAAACTGGGCGCGGATCTGGTGAGTCCTGCCGGTGATCAGCTCACATTCCACCAAAGAAAGGCCGCCTTTATTTGCAAGGGTTACATAGTTGGTCTGGCAGGTCTTTGCGCCGGGCTGGGGTTTATCCGTTACAAATACACGGTTTTTCTTTGCGTCCTTGAAAAGGTAGCCCTTCAGACTCCCCCTTGGCGGTTTTGGTGTGCCCTCCACGATCGCCAGATACCGCTTGTCCATCTCCCGGTCCTTGATCTTCTGAT
>CAYLNV010000029.1:0-9454 GCA_964385085.1 uncultured Oscillospiraceae bacterium | reverse complement strand
GTCTTACTTTTGCCGATTAAATAGACATTTTTATATATTTTATTTTTAGGTTTTCCCTCATCCGCCCCTGCGGGGCACCTTCCCCCAGGGGAAGGCATTTGGCTGTCAAACTAAAATTTATACAGGTATCAGCTCCAGCAGCACCACCGCGTTGTTGGTCATAGAGAAGCTTACCACAGGATTTGCCGGGTTTACTGCACCGAGGCTTTCCTCTTGCAGCGCACCTGCCTGACGGATCTGCTCTTTTTGCTCTTCGGTGGGATCCTGAGGAGAACCCAATTCCAAGAATTTAGTGTAGGCATTGGCGTTGTTCGCGTCAATACGCCAAATTTTTACATCGTATTCTCTGTCAATGCCGCCCAAATCGATCTGCACATCCAGGTCCTCCAGCTGACGCTTGAAGAAATCGTCGCCGTAGGACAGCAGCACGGAAATGTGACCGTCTGCGTGCCGGGTAGGCATAATCGATACATCCTGATAGCGCTTGGTGGTGTAATAGTAAAGCTTTTCATTACCCAGACGGGCAGAGAGCACATAAGCATTATAAATGGGCTTGGGATAGAAGCTCTTACTAAAGAAATTGCGATGTCCGCCAAAATCTATTTTCAGATCGTGGGCGCCGGACAGGCACAAAAGCAGCGGATCGGTCAGACCGATCTCATCGCAGTGGGTCAGCAGCTTTGCAAAGTAAACCGGATACTTTTCGTCCTCACGCATGATCGCTTCGGGGCAACGCTCCACACCGTCAAAGCCGCTGGTGATCGCACCCCATTCATCGCAGGTCATAGGCAGCTGTCCAAAGCCGTGTGCTTTTGCGATCTGCTTGTACATCAAAGTGTTGCGGATCGCGCCCAGGGCGTTGAGGGGTCTTGTATCGTCCGCGATCTGCTGGGGACAAGTGCCGTAACTATGGTAACTCAAGAAGTCCAGACGAATGCCGTTTTCCCGGACATAGCCAAGGAAGAGATCCAGAAATTCAAAGTGCTCCATACTTTCGGCAAGGCCCATTGCACCGATCGTCAGTGTATCGCAGGCAGAGGTAACACCCTCCACAAAGGCCTCGTAAAGCTTACAATATTCCGCTGCCCGCTCTTTAATAGAGGGGGCATTTTTATAGAAGAAGTTACCTGCATCCGGCTCATTGTAGCAGTGGATGTACCAGGACGCCACCTGATCTTCGCCGTAGCGGTCAACGATGTGCTTTGTGTAGACCCGGCAGATCTCTGCCCACTTGGAATAGTCATTTACATAGGTCTTGTACAGGTAATCCCCGTCATAGCGGCAGGAAACAAGGCTCTCGTCCTGCTCTGCTGCCAGAAACGCAGGGAAAAAGCCGTAGACAATGTAGGGGGTGAAGCCACGGCTTAAAAGATAGTCGATGCGGTAGTCGTTCCTGGAAAAGTCATATTGCATTTCGCCCTTCTCGTCCAGGGTAACACTTTCCTCGAACATAGAGTAAATGCGCACGATCTTTGCTGCCTTATCCTCTGCCATCCGGTCCAGATGCTGCTTACCCCAGTCCTTTTCGATGGCGTTGGTGGGATGGAACACAATGTGGTTCCAGAAATTCTCAACTTTCTTTTCTACTTTGTCGCAAAACAGTTTGATCATTTTTCAATCGCCTCCAATATACCCTTTAAGTATCCGATCGCAAAATATCTTCCAATGGCATCGTAGCCCTGGTTTACCATACTCTCGCCAACCATTGTGGGAACGTGGTCTACCCGGATAGGCACATCGATGCCGTACTTTTTATAAATCTCCATGATCTGCGCCATAGGGATAGAGCCGTTATCGTGGAAGGTCTCTCTGTAGCTACTTAGATCGCCAACGGTGTTGCGGAAATGGATAAAGAAGATCTTGTCCGCAAAGCGGCGGATCACCTGCTGTAGATCCTCGCCCATAATTTTATAGGTAGCCTGACACATTGTAATGCCCAGGCAGTCACTTTTGATAATGCCGTTGATGGCGTGGTCGATATTGTCGGCGCTTGTCATGATCCGCTCCACCTTTCCCAGATCCCGGGGAGGATCGTCGGGGTGTAATGCAAGCTTGATGTTATGCTTTTCCGCCACAGGCAAAACGGCCTTCAAAAAGTAGGTGTAGTTATCCCACAGCTCCTGCTTGGTGATTGCCGCGCCGGTGGGTTTAAAATCCTTGATGTTAAAGCCTGTGACCCTTGCGCCGCCCCGCTCCGGAATGTCATTGGAGGTCCGCAGCCAGCCGATATGCGCCATAAAGTTAAAGCAAATACACCGAATGTCCAGCTCGTCCATAATGGGCAGCATTTTCAGCACCTTTTCAATGGATGCATCCCGCATTTCGTCGCCGGCTTTAATATGGTCGTGGACTTCGTTGGGCATTGGCTCAACGATCACCGGGGTAATTCCGTAATTCTTAAAGCCGTCGTAAACGGTCTGCCAGTGGGACTTGTCCGTCAGGTCAAAATCCCCGGTCTCCGGCAGGCGGATCACACCGTGCTCCACGCCGCTTTGCTTGGCAATATCCCAGGTGGCATCCTTGGGATAACGGAAATAATCAGTCAGTAACATTTTTATACACCACTCAATGTCAAAAATCCGCCGTCTACAGGCACAGTCATACCGGTCACAAAGCTGGATGCCCGCTCGTCTAAGAGGTAACGGACACTGCCGCAAATATCCTCTGCCTGTCCGAACCGGCGGGTAGGCGTGTGGGCAATAACCTGCTGGCCCCGGGCAGTCAGTCCCTCTTCTACAGAGCCAAGATACTGCTTGGAGCGCTCGTTGACGATAAAGCCGGGGGCAATAGCATTGATGCGGATGTTTGCAGGCGCAAAATATGCCGCAAAGGACTGGGTCATATTTACCACAGCCGCCTTACTCATTGCGTAGGCAAAGCAACGGGTCAGGGGACAATAGCTGTTCATAGAGGCAAAATTGATGATACTGCCGCCGCCGTCCTTTGCCATTCTTGCGGCAAAGACCCGGATGGGGGTAACCGTACCCATCGTGTTGATCCGGATCACGCTTTCAAAGGCGTCCATATCGATGTTATAGAAGCCTTTCAGGTCTTCGGGCTTATCTTCCTCCAGCTCTCTGGGGTCAAACTGAATGATATTGGGCATTGCGGCGGTGTTGTTGCCGCCTGCGCCGTTGATAAGATAGTGGCAAGCGCCAAACCTGCTGTAGACTTCGTCTGCAAGCTTTGTAACTGCCTTTTCATCGGTCACATCGCAGGTGTAGATCAGATATTCGCCGCCGATCTCTTCGATCTTTTTTGCAGTCTTCTCCAGCTTTTCAGCTGTTCTGCCAACCAAAGCCACCTTTATGCCAAGCTTTGCCAGATCAATTGCTACGGCAGAGCAGATCGTGCCGCCTGCACCGGTGACTACCGCTACTTTGTTCTGAAAATATGTATCCATCTTAGATATCTCCTTACAGTGCACTTTGCGTATCGTTGGGGTCGCCGTTGATGGCTGCATCGTATTCTGCAGACCAGTCCAGATCCCGGTACTTTTCCGCCCGGGGATCTGTCTTGATGAACTCCATCAAAAGATCCAGCATCTCAACAGACCAGGTATTCTTATCGATCTGCGCCGGGGTGAACTTGTTTTCGGTGATCATTTCAAAGCCAAAGATATCTTTGACCTGGGTCTTTGCCGCGCCGTCGACCACCTCTGCAACCAGATGAGGCGGAATAAACAGCACACCGCCGCTGCAGCCATAGACGATATCACCGGGCAGACAGATGGCTGCCTCACGGCCATCGCCCAGACGGGCAGGGGTATTAAAGCCAGTCATTACAAATTCCCGGATGGGGGTAGGATCAACGCCACGGTAATATACCTGCACGCCAACCTTCTGCATCTGCTCAATATCCCGGATGCCGCCCCAAATAACGGCGCCGCCGTTTTTGGTCTTGTTTTTAATTGCTGTGGTCAGATTGCCGCCCAAGAATGTACCCTTGTAGATCTTATCGTACATATCGATAACGATCACATCCCCGTCAGTCAGGGATTCGATGACCCACTGGTTGGGTGTGCCGGACCAGCCCTGTGCTGCGGCTGTGTCCATCATAACCTGGAAATAGTCCGGGCGGGTGGGTGCATAGACTGCCGTAACTGCACGACCGATCAGCTTTTGATTCAGATTGCCATTGGCATCAAATTCCGGATACAGGGATTTCATAGAAATAAACTGATTTTCGTAGCCCTTCACAAAAATCGGCTTCCACAATTCCTCCAGTGTCATTTCCCGCAATGCTTCCAAATAGCGATCCGGCACTCTGGGACGACCGTCCGGAAACCGTTCTCCCTTCCACAAAGGGGTCATAGCAATGATGTCTTCTGCGTTATTAAACTTCATTATTCTCTCTCCAATCTGCTTTTGGCGTTTTCATAACAAACTTTCTTTATTAGGTTTTCCAGTAATGCTTCATCCTCCGGAAGTCTTCCCTGCTCCACTTTGGTGGCAATCCACTGGCACAGCACTCTGCGGAAATAATCGTGCCGCACAAAGGACAGTAAACTTCTGGAATCGGTGGTCATTCCCACAAATGTGGAAAGCACACTATGGCAGGCAAAGGTGTCCAGCATCTGCTCCATTCCCTGATAGTGGTCACACCACCACCAGGCAGGACCTTGGCTCACCAGCGCCTGACAGCCATCTTTGGAATAGGAACCGGACAGGGTGGCAAAGGCTGCGTTGTCTGCAGGATTTAAGGTAAACAGCAGAATTTGGGGCAAGCCGTAAGGCAGTTTCTCTACTGTGTCCAAAAAGACCGTCAGGCTCTGAAGGTCCACTGTGCTGCCGATGGCTGCATAGCCGCCGGCAGGTCCTGCCAATTCTCTCAGCCTTGTGCTGGTGGTGCGCTGCGCACCGATATGCAGCTGGAGTGTAAAGTCGCACCGAGCATATTCCCCGGCAAGCAGCGTCAAAACCCCACTGCTCAAACATACCTTGTCCTCTTTTTTCAGGATCTCTCCCCGCAGCAGTGCTTCAAATCGCTGTTCATTCCTGCCGTCATCGGGAATATATGTAAAGCCGTTATCCAGTGCGTGATCGGCAAAGCGGCAGCCGGCTTTTTTAAATTCCCCCAGCCGAATGCGGATCGCCGCCAGATAGTCTTCTAAAGAGTGAATGGAAATGCCGGTCATTTGACCAAGCTTTTCCACGCAATCGGATGTAGGCAGCAGCAGGTCATCCCCCCGCAGGGAAGGGCTGATCCCCTTTTCAGGCTGAAAGGCGGTTAGGTCTTCATTCAGGGCGGCGCAGGGCGCGCTGTATGCAATGTTGAACTTTCCCAGAATGTCCCGGGCGGTCATATTTTTAAGTTTGCCGTTTAAGGTGCTCCAAACCGTTTCCGGGTCGCCGAAGGGCAACAGGTCATAATCAAAAACGGTTTTCATTTCCATAACCGACCAGTCAAACAAGGGATTGCCGATCAGGCAGGGAAGGCTCTGATACCATACTTTGAATTTTTCGTAATCGGCTGCATCGCCTGTGATCAGCCGCTCCGGGATACCCAGGATCCGCATTGCCCGATGCTTGTAAGGATCCGCGCTGACCCAAAGCTGCGTGATGTTTGCAAATTTATAGTCCGGTGCAAGCTGTGCCAGGGAAAGGTGATTGTGGTAATCCACAATGGGCAGCCCCTTTGCATAGTTGTCATACAACTTGCGGGCCAGAGGCAAGCATAATAAAAAATCTGAATTCATAACAATTTCCCTCACAAGAAAGCTTTCTTAATAATCCTTGCATTTTTCTTTATTATATGCCATAATAATTTTGCGGTAAATCCTATGTATTGACACAAAAGTGCGATTTATTTACATAATGGAGGCTAAGAATATGCAGATATTGGATATGCTGGCAGAAAATATGCTTCCCCGTGTACTTCTGGTTCGTCTCTACGATACTGTGGCTATGAAACACACGGTTAAAAAACGCATATCAGATGCCTATGAATTAAGCTTGTATTTGGATGGGAACGGAACGGTCAGCATTCAAAATGAAGAATATCCTGCTTGCCGCGGTGCGATCCGCTTCACAAAACCGGGGATGCTTTTAAGCAGCATTCCGGACTATCGCTGTATCACAGTGTTCTTTGATTTCGGTAGTGCAAATACCCTTTGCCGCAATCCAGTTCTGGATGGGATCCCATCTTATTTGGCAACCGATTGTGAGCTGCAATCCGGCTTTGAAGCACTTCTTCGCGCATATGTATCCACGCAGCCAACTGCGCCACTGCAGCAAAATGCCAGACTTCTTTCTTTGCTGGCAGAACTGTACGAAAAGGTCCATTCCGGGCATAAGCGCAATGGTGCAGTCCACACTTGTATGCGCTATATGCAAAAGAACTTCTCTGAAAACATCACGCTGGAAACACTGGGAGAACTAACCGGCTATTCGCGGCTGCACCTGCTGCGGCTATTTAAGCAGGACCTGGGACAAACGCCCCACGAATATCTCACTGCCATCCGTTTGGAGCAGGCAAAAAAACTACTTTCGGAAACAGATATGAGTCTGGAGAATGTCTCTTTAGCCTGTGGCTTTCGTTCTATGTCTCATTTTAAGGCCCTGTTTAAGCAACTGACCCACTATACCCCGGGCATCTACCGCAAAAACACCCGGCAGCTATGATCCAAACAATAAAAAAGTGCCGGGAGGTTTAGGTCTCCCGGCACAAATTTGTTATTTGTTTTTCAGTAGCCTGTGAAGCCCGTGGCACGGATGCCACGGGCATTGCATATAACGCTGAGGATAAGTTATGCATCTACAAACGCCCCCGTCCTGCCCATTGGATGCACTTTCAAGTTCCGCATACCGCCGATGTGATTATGGGGCATACTCGCATGACTACCCAAGGCAACGAGCGTAAGAACCATAACAATCATCCGTTTCCCGGTTATGTGCAGGATCGACAATTTGCGCTGGCACACAACGGTGTACTGTATAACGATCTGCAGCTCCGCAAGGAATACAAGCTGCCAACAACGAAAATCGAAACTGACAGCTACATTGCAACGCAGTTGATTGAGGATAGCGGAGGGCTGAATTTTGGCAGTATGCAGTACATGGCGGAGAAACTGGAAGGTTCCTATACATTTACGGTGTTGTCTGATAAGGACGAGCTGTATTTTATCAAGGGTGATAATCCCATGTGCCTTTATCATTACCCGGACAGGGGCATGTATGTGTACGCCTCTACAGAGGAAATTTTGCGTACTGCTCTGCAGCGGCTCCCGTTTTCTCTGGGGACACCGGTGCGGGTGGATCTGACCTGTGGGGACATTCTGCAAATTGACAAGCACGGACACCAAGACAGAAGCAGCTTTGACACCAGCAAGCTGTTTCACCGTATGTACGAGCCTTGGATGGATTTCGGTTTCCACAGTTCTGTCAGCAGTGTCAGCTCCGGTGTCAAAAGTAGCTATCTGGACGATCTCAAATCCATTGCCATGTATTATGGCTTTTACCCTGAGGAGATAGATAGGTTGATAGCAGACGGGTTTACCACAGACGATATTGAGGAAATGCTGTATTGCGGTTAGTGGTGTGCCATTAGGGTACACCCGTATGGGACAGTAAAACCGGGCAGAAAAATATCCCAATAGGGTTTATTTCGGCATTTTGGCATGTGCCATCCGAAAACAGACCCTATTGGGAATTTTCTTAAATCAGCTTCTCGTAGTCTCTGCCGCCGTAGAAGAACCGCAGGATGTACACCCGCTGTTCTGCTTCCAGAGGGTGATAGACCAGCACAAAGTTACCGATCACGACTTTGCGGTATCCCAGATTGCGTAACCGCAGATCGTGGCAGCACTCATACAGCATAGGGAAATCCTTTAGCTGTTCGTAACAGGCCTCTACTTGATCCAGAAGGGTTGCTGCGGCGCTTGGATTTGCCAGATCTCCGGCAATGTAACCAAGGGCTTCCTCTAAGTCTTCGTGAGCCGCTTCGGTCACGAATAAATCATAGGCCATATCTCTCTCGCAGTCCCTTCATAGAAGTCTCGGCAGACATTACCTTGCCGGTCTTGATCTGTTCCTCTGCAACTGCGAGCTTGGAGTATACATCCAGCAAGCGCATTTGCTTTTCATAGGTTTCCAGACTCATAATGACCATATCACCGTAACCGTTCTTGGTTACAAAGATCGGCTCCTGTGCTGCACGGCAGCGGTCGGAGATCTCACTGGTGTTCTTCAAATCACGGATAGGAATAATTTGTGGCATACTAAGCACCTCCTTGTGGTCATATTGTACCACAATCATACCACGATTACAAGTACAAATTTAGGATGTGATAAAAATTAAAATTGGATACATACGAGTTTCCACGACAGATCAGAACACAGCCCGACAGGAAGTGCTGATGGCAGAGCTAGGCGTGGAGAAAGTATTTATAGACCGGATCAGCGGCAAAAACACCGACAGACCGGAATTAAAGGAAATGATGGGTTTTGTGCGCAGTGGAGATACGGTAATCGTCGAAAGTATTTCAAGGTTTGCACGAAATACTAAGGATCTGCTGGAATTGGTGGAACAGTTGACCACCAAGGGTGTAGAATTTGTGTCCAAGAAGGAGGCCATTGACACAACAACACCCACGGGGAAATTCATGCTGACAGTCTTCGGAGCAGTGGCCGAGCTGGAGCGAGAATATACTTTGCAGCGCCAAGCCGAAGGAATCGCCATTGCCAAAAAACAGGGCGTTTACAAGGGCCGCAAACCCATTGTGCGCCCGGAATTTGAAAATGTAGTATCTCTGTGGCGGCGGGGCGAAATTACCGCCGTGGAGGCCATGCGCCGCTTGGGAATGAAATCTTCAACTTTTTACAGAAAGATTAAGGAGACAGGTTTATGAATGAAATGATTTGGTTTGTGGTTGGTTTTGCGATTACACTGATTTGACGTCAACTTATTTCATACGTCTACGCTGAATTATCTCTGTTATGCGATTGGATATAAATTGATTAAATCGTGGGTCAGTTATCATTGAACGTACATACTGATCTTGTGAAAAACGCGCTTTTAATCTCCGATATAGAACCGCCCTGTCACTTTCGTTGGTTCGGTTCATATTACCAATCACACCGTTAATGTGAAAAAGGACATCTTTGGCCTCTTCAGGAGAATAGTATTCACTAGTTAACTCTTTTAGAAGCTCCCTTGAATCAGCGGAACAATATGCCGGTTCAACATATTGGGATTCCTTTATCCAATATAAACGTTTATTTCCGGAAAACACAAGCTCGTCACAGATAGCACATTTTTCGTCAGCAATCAATGGATATTAG
The DNA here is from genome assembly GCA_964385085.1 of uncultured Oscillospiraceae bacterium. GTDB lineage: Bacteria > Bacillota > Clostridia > Oscillospirales > Oscillospiraceae > Faecousia. The sequence continues at coordinate 173 of CAYLNV010000029.1, read as the reverse complement.
ATATTGGACACCACAATCAATTGAATATCACTCTTTAAGTGTCGTATTTTTGTCGTACTCCTCGATCCTGTGGCGAGAGCAGGTAAAAAAGAAATCCCTAAAGTCGTTGAGACTCTAGGGATTTTTGGTGGACGATATAGGACTCGAACCTATGACCTTCCGCACGTCAAGCG
>CAYLNV010000028.1:0-9750 GCA_964385085.1 uncultured Oscillospiraceae bacterium | reverse complement strand
TTTACCAGCGCCACACCCAGCACGGCACAGTTGGTGGTGATCAGGGGCAGGAAGATGCCCAGGGCCTTATAAAGGGCAGGAACGCTCTTTTTCAGGAACATCTCAACCACCTGCACGATGGACGCGATCACCAGAATAAAGGCAACCGTCTGCATATAACCAAGGTCCAAGGGCTGCAGAATGTAGCTGTCTACCGCCCAACAGGCCGCAGAGGCAATGGCCATAACAAAGGTAACGGCCATACCCATGCCAAAAGCGGTATCGATCTTCTTGGAAACACCCATGAAGGGGCAGATGCCGTAGAATTTCACCAGAATGAAGTTCTCGGTCAAAATGGCAGAAAGCAGAATCCCCAGCAGGGACTGAACAAATCCATTCATTCTTTCACTGCCTCCTTCTTCTTATCACGCATACGGCTGTTCAACCACTGGAAACCGGCGATCACACAGCCAAGGGTCAAAAATCCTCCTACCGGCATGACCATCTGCAGAGCAGGATAGCCTTCCGGAATAATGACGATCCCTTCACCGCCATTCAGAAGTCCGCCGCCAAAGGTGCCTGCACCCAGCAGCTCCCGGATCACACACATCACCACCAGTGCCATGGTGTAGCCGATGCCCTGACACAAGCCGTCCACCGCAGAGGCCAGCACTCCGTTTTTCGAGGCAAAGGCTTCCGCACGGCCAAGGATGATACAGTTTACAACGATCAGAGGGATAAACACACCCAGCCCCTCCGCCAGGTCCGGCAAAAATGCCTGCAGCAGCAGGTCTACGATGGTAACAAAGCCTGCAATGATCACAATGTAGGCCGCGATGCGGATCTGCGAGGGGATCACCTTCCGCAGCGCCGAGATCAGTACATTGGAGCAGATCAGAATGATGGTAACAGACAGGCCCATACCCAGGCCGTTAAACAGGCTGGTGGTAATGGCCAGTGTGGAGCACATACCCAGAAGCTGGACCAGCACCGGGTTTTTGGTCAGCAGGCCTTCATGTAATTGCTTTTTGAAATTCATAAGAAAGCCCCCTTACCCAAGATTTTTCACACATTCCAGTGCCGCGTTCACACCTGCAACCACAGCTCTGGATGTAATGGTGGCGCTGGTCAGAGAATCGATCTCGCCACCGTCCTTGTCTACGGCCAGCGCTTCGCCGAGACCTGCAAACTGACCACGGAACGCTTCACCCTTGGCGCTGTTGGCTGCCGCCACTGCGCCAAGGCCTGCGGTCTCGGAATTGGAAATAATGTCAATGCCCAGCACATTTCCGTCCTTGTCGATACCGACCATCATGACGATCGGGCCGTCAAAGCCATTGGGAGCAACCTGCACCGCATAGCCGATATCGGACGCGTAAACGGTCTGCACAAGGCCGGTATCGTCCTCGACGTTTTCCAGCTCCTCACCGCCGCCGGGCAGTACCTTTTGGATCGCCGCCTGGGTTTTTTGCTGGGTGAGCTCTTCAATGATCGGTGCTGTAATGCCGTTAACCACCGACAAGGCAGCCGCCACCGCAGCGGTAATGGCCAGCAAGGTCAATGCCAGCCGGAGAATGTAACCGGCAGTATTCTGCTTTTTCATCTTGCGGCCACCTCCTTCTTGGGAGCGCCAAACTTCTTGGGTCGGCCGATCCGGTCCAGCAGGACCACACAGCAGTTCATAACCAGAATCGCATAGCTGACACCCTCGTTATAGCCGCCAAAGTAGCGGATCACGATGGTCAGCACACCGCAGCCGATGCCGAAAATGATCTGGCCCAGCTTGGTAACAGGACTTGTAACATAGTCGGTGGCCATAAACAGCGCACCCAGCATCACACCGCCGGAGCAAAGCTGCGCCGCACACCACAGAAGGCGGTCATTGCCCTGGGGGAACAGCAGCGCCAGCACTGCCACTGTGCCCAGGAATGATACGGGGATCCGCAGAGAAACCACCTTTCGGATCAAAAGATACAAAAAGCCGATCAGAAGCAGCAGCGCAGAGGTCTCGCCAAGGCTGCCGCCTACATTGCCTAAAAACAGATCCAGCACGCTTGCCTCCGGCATTTGACCCTGATGCATGGCTGCCAGAGGTGTGGCAGCGGTAACTGCGTCCGCCGTAGAGAAGATACCTGCCCCATTGCGGAAGCCAACCTTTACCCATGTATTCATGATCACAGGCCAACTGAACAGGAAAGCCCGGGCAGCCAGGGCGGGATTTACGATGTTTCGTCCCACACCGCCAAACAACTGCTTGACCAGAATGATAGCGAAGAAGTCGCCAATAATGATACACCAGTAAGGGATCGTTACCGGGCATACAAATGCCAGCAACACACCGGTAACCACCGCAGACAGATCATAGGCATGGCTGGGGGTCTTCATGATCCTGCACCAGGCCCACTCAAAGAATACGCAGGCCGCCGCGCTGACCAGGGTTACCATCAGTGCCCGAAGGCCAAAGAAGTACACGCTTCCCAAAAGCGCAGGGATCAGCGCGATCAGCACATCCCGCATAATGGTCCTGGTCGTAACAGGCGCATGGGCATGGGGAGAGCTGGAAATCGTCAGCTCATAAAAGTATTTCATCTGTGCCATTTGATTTCCCCCTCCTTACTTTTTGACCTTTGCCTGTGCATCCCGCACACGCTGCTTGGCAGCCCGGAAGCCCAGCACCAACGGAACACCCGCCGGGCAGGTATAGGCACAGCAGCCGCACTCGATGCAGTCCATCAGGTCCACCGCCAGCATTTCATCCGCATCACCTGTGAACATAGCCTTGTAGATCAGCACCGGCATCAGGTGCATGGGGCAGACCTCCACACACTTGCCGCAGCGGATACACTTGGCATTTTCAACCACAAATTTATTTTTCTGTCCCAGAATGGTTACCGCGTTTGTGCCCTTGATCACCGGCACAGCCAGATCATACTGGGCAGCACCCATCATAGGACCGCCGGACAGCACCTTATAGGGATTTTCACTATGTCCAACTGCTTCCAGCAGCTCATTGAAGCTTGTACCGATGGGGACCATCAGATTCTTAGGCTCCATGACGATATCACCGGAGACCGTAACGATCCGGCGGATCAGGGGCATGCCATCATAAACTGCGTCATGGATGGCCTTGCAGGTGGCAGAGTTCACCACCACACAGCCCACTGCCGCAGGCAGACCGCCGGAGGGAACTTCCCGGCCGGTAACCGCATAGATAAGCTGCTTTTCCGCACCCTGGGGGTACTTGGCAGGCAGAATATCCAGCACGATACCGGGCTTTCCTTCCATTGCCTTCTCCAGCGCCTGTTTGGCAGCCGGCTTATTGTCCTCCAGCGCGATGTGCGCCTGAGACAGGCCCAGGATCTTCATGACGATCTGCAGACCGGAGATCACCTCCTCCGGATATTCCTGACACAGGCGGTCGTCAGCCACGATATAGGGCTCGCACTCCGACACGTTGACAATGATGGTATCCACCTTGCCCAAACCGGAGCTGAGCTTCACATGGGTGGGGAAGGCCGCGCCGCCCATACCCACGATACCGGCCTCCCGGATAATGTTCATCAGCGCTTCGCCTGTCAGCTTTTCAGCTTCCTCATAGCTGCGGGGCTGAATATCCGGGCAAAGGGTGTCCAGATGATCGTTTTCGATCACCACGCTCATGACCATGGTGCCGCTGGTGTGGGGCCGCATTTCCACAGCCTTGACCTTGCCCGACACCGGCGCATGGACAGGAACGCACAGACCCTGATTATCACCGATCTTCTGACCCATGGTTACCGTGTCGCCCTTTTTCACCAATGGCTGACAGGGCGCACCGATATGCTGGACCATAGGGATCACCAGCACATCCGGCTCCGGGAACTGCTGCACAGGATGCTTCTCTGCGTACCATTTATTTTCCTTGGGGTGGATTCCGCCAAAGAAAGAAAATGCCATAATTATCACCTCTTAATAAGCTTACACCTGCGCCAAAGTGTGCAGGCTATTACTTTAAGTATATCATAACGCAACTTTCCGAATTTGTCCACCCCATTTTCGCGGGTTTTTCCCCCATTTTCCAAAAAGTACAAACATATCGATAAAGTTCAACTTGTTTTCGGAAGGTTCATTCTTTGCCCCTTTTTACCTCCTTTTCACCCCTTTTTACAAACAGAAACTATGTTTATTAACCGGTTTTGCCTATCAGCCAACAAAAAAGCGTGTTGCAAATAATGCAAACACGCTTATGATATCATTTTTTCGGGTATGGTGTCTTGATGCTTGTTCGCCCGGTCAGATAATCCAAAGACACATGATATAAATCTGCCAGCTTAACAGCAACATCTAATGGCAGTGGTCTTTCTCCCCGTTCATATTTTGAATACAATGACTGGTCGCATATCAGATAGTCAGCAACCTTCTGCTGTGTCAAGTCATTGTCCTCACGCAAATCGCGAATTTTTAATCTCATAATCATCACCGCATTTAGAATAACGCAGGACAAATGGTCCTATTGACATTTTGGACTATTTGTCCTAAGATTATATATAGGCGGTGATAAAATTGAATCCTGAACTTAAAGATCTGTATACTTATCCTGAAAGCCTTCATGAAATCGACATTTATATAGAAGACCTGGCTACCCAATGTCAGCTACTGGAGAATCGCATACGGGATATGCTCGAAATGCTCCCATCGGATTTCGGTGATACGCTTCTTTCCTATCTTGATCTTCGGAACGAGCTGGAAGTACGCGCAATTAACAAAGCGATCCGTTTCGGAAAGAAGCAAGCTCAAAAATAGGGACTGTTGCCTGTTGGCAACAGTCCCTTTGGATTTATGTAGTGATCGTGCCTGAATTAAGCCATGGAAGCCAGCTTGGTCAGGTCGATCTCGGTACGCATGGTCTCGCCAGCCGCGAAACGGTCCATCTCCTCGCAGATGTGCTTTGCGATACGGCGCTGACCGTTGGCAGCAGCACCGGCAATGTGGGGTGTCAGCACAACATTGGGCAGATAACGCAGCTCGTTCTGCAGCGTGGGGGGCTCGGGATCGGTAACATCGATGCAAGCGAAGAAACGCTGCTTCTTCAGCTCCTCGATCAGAGCGGGCTCATCAAACACAGCACCGCGGGAGGTGTTGATCAGCACAGCACCGTCCTTAATGAGGTGCAGGTTGCTGGCATTGAGCATCTTGGCAGTAGCGGGGATGGAGGGAGCGTGAACAGAGATCACATCGGACTTGCTCAGCATCTCGTCAAGCTCTGCCTTGGTTGCGCCCAGAGCGGCTACCTGCTCAGCAGACAGTGTGGGATCGTACAGCAGGATGTCCACATTGAAGTTCTGCATCAGCTTGATGAAGTGGCGGCCAACGAAGCCACCGCTGATGACACCAACAGTGATATCGTAAATATCGGTAACATACTCGTCCTTGTGATCCTTCCACAGGCCGTTGCGGGTATCTCTGCTCAGGGTGAACACACCCTTGGCAGCGGTGATCAGCAGGCCAACAGCGGTCTCAGCAACACCTTCGCCCAGCGCAACAGCAGAACCGGTAACACGGATGCCGCGAGCCATGAACTCTTCCTCATCCACAACACCCTTAACAGAGCCGGCAGCGTGCATAACAGCCTTCAGGTTGGGGCACAGATCCAGATATTCCTTGGTCAGCTTGGGTGTACCCCAGGAAGTGATGATCACATCTGCATCCTTAACATAGGACTTGGTCTTCTCCACATCCTCGAAGTCAGCGCCTTCATACAGAACCACTTCACCGTGCTTGCGCAGCAGCTCAAAGTACTTCTCGCTGAAGACTTTTTTCATTGTTGCTTCTTTTACCAGTACAACGATTTTCATGATGTTTGTCTCCTTATCTTAAAATATAATTTGGGATAAATTTATTCAGCGACCTTGCTGTAATACGGTGCATCACAGAAGATGCCGCCACTGGTTTGATAAAATTCTTCGCCCAAATGGAACAGTCCCTTTTGGGTGGAGATAAAGTCTGCATTGCCGTGCAAGGGGTGGTAGGCAGTCATGGCATCCCAGTTGGCATAATTCTGGGCGCCGTTGGATTCCAGAACACCGATCTTCATGCCGGGCAGGGGCGCAATGCGAGAGGCTACGTTCTTATTGAAGTCCACCATCCAGGGATTCACGGTCAGGTCTGCGCAGAAGCAGGGAATGTTGCGCCGATAAGCCTCATTCAAGATCCGCAGAGACATGGTCATGGTCTTGGCAATGGGCTTCAGGGCAATCGCGGTATAGCCCAGCTCTATACGCTGGATCGCATCCTCGTCAGAGTGGGCAGATTCATCTGCAGCCAGCCGCACCGGCAGGTCGGACACATCCACCAAAAAGTCCTCCGGGAAGGGCTCTTCCAAAATAGCGATCCGCTCCAGCGCGCCGATCTTGTCGGCATATGCCAGCAGCTCCGCCAGGCGCTCCTTGCTGTCGTAACGGCCATTGGCATCCAGATAATAAGGAATGTGGCCGCTTTCGGTATAGGGGGTGGTCAGATCCTTCACTGCTTCGTGAATTTCACGGATCCGGTTCTTGTCCCACTGGAGCATTTTCTCACGGTCGCCGTCCTTATCCGGGTCAGAGCCAATCTTGATCTTCAGGAAAAAGTGTCCGTCCGCCACCAGCTTCCTGACCGCATCCATATCCATGCCGTAAGTAACCAGCGGGATGCTGCACAGAGCTTCCTGCTTGCCCTGCAAAGGGGCGCGCAGATTTTCCGGCACAAGCTGCAGAAAATCAGACTGGCCGTTCTCCTTGGCATAGAGCTGCCAGGCGGCATTATCCACGCAAACCAGGGAATTCAGTGCAAAGGTCTTGCGCAGGTCCTCCCTGCCGGTGATCTGCTTGCCGTATTCATAGACCTTGGGGAATATCTCATCCAGCAGGCTAAAGGGATCTGTAAAATCCATACCCTCCGCAAGCTTCAGCGCATATTCGCTCATGGCAAACATATACGCGTTGCCGCCTGCCTCAGAGGCGCTGGCAAACACCGCAGAATCCGACCAAAGCACACTTTGCACACCCACACCGATCCCGGTATGGTCTGCGGTGCTCAGTCTGGCAACGGTTTGCCACAGCTCTGTCAGATAAGAGCCCTTAAACCCGAAGGGGGCAGCCATAGGCTCTCTGACAAAATTGGAATTGGTTCGAATGATCTTCATATGCTTACAACTCCTTGAGCATACCTGCCAGCCATTCCATGCTGATCCGGGAGGGCATATAGCCGCCCTCAGAGAAGGCAGCGCCGCCGGGACGCTTCAAAAGCTCCTCATCGATCTCACCTTCCAGACGGAAGTGCGGCTCCAGGGTGACCCAGCCGGTGTACCCGTCTGCGATCAGCGCCCGGAACTGGCCGGCAAAATCCATCCAGCCTTCGCCCGGGGCAACACCCACAGGCTCACCGTTTTTGTAGGCCGCATCCTTCACATGGACATGGCGCACAAAGGGACGGACCGCTTCATATTCATCGGGATAAGGCTTCACTGCATCACCGCAGGTGTAAACATCGTTGCCGGGATCCCACAGGATTCCGATGTTCCGCAGCTTGTGGGCGCTAAAGAACCGGGCCAGCGCATTGCCGGTGTTCAGGTTCACAGACGGATCGTTTTCCAGCATCAACTGAATGCCTTCCTTTTCCAGAAGCGCATCATATGTATCCAGGTATTCCGCAAAAGCCGGGTCAGAATAGTCCTGAGATGCCCAGAAGCTAAAGCCCCGCAGCTTGGTGCAATCAAACACATGGCAGGCCTTCACCAGGCGCTCGAACTTCTCACGGTCATCCTTGCCCCAGTCGTCCTTCAGGAAAGAAGATGCAATGGCAGAAACCTGCAAGCCACATTCCTTGATCCGGGCTGCCAATGCCTTCATTTTTTCATCATCCAGCAGCTCCACCGGTGTATCCCAGACACTGCGCAGCTCTACACCGTCAAATCCGAATTCCGCTGCAAGAGAGAAGGCAACCTCCGGATCCTGAGAGATCTCGTCGGTAATGATCGACAGCAGAAAGGGGTGTTTCTTTTCCATTTTTCTTCCTCCTTACACTTCCACTTCCCGACCTTCTCTGGAAGACTGATAAATGGCCAAAATGGTATCCACAGCCTTTCTGGCCTCCTTGGGGCCGATGGAAGGCTCGGTATCGTTCAAAATGCTGCTGACCAGATCGTTCACCATCGGGCTGTGGCCGTTTTCGCTGAGCTTGGTGGGATCGGACTTTGCACCGGCCTCACCGGCAACACCGTCAACTGCGACCTCCTCACCGTTCAGCACCCACCGCAGAACACCCTCATCGTCGAAGCTGATCGTTCCGTTCTCGCAATGGATCTCGAAGCGGCAGTTATTGGCAGGGTTGACGCAGGTAGCGCCTTCGATAACACCGATGGCGCCGTTGTTATATTCCACTACTGCCACAGCAGCGTCTTCCACTTCGATATTATGCAGTTGGGTGCGGGTAATGGCATTGACCTTCTTTACACCGCCCATGAACCAGCAGATCAGGTCGATGCCGTGAACACCCTGATTCATCAGGCATCCACCGCCGTCAAACTCCCAGGTGGCGCGCCAGCCGGCACTCTTATAATAATCGGGAGAGCGCCAGTACTTCATATAAACGCTGGCCATCAGCACCTTGCCGAACACACCGCTGTCCAGAGCCGCTTTTACCTTCGCAGGGACTTCCTGATAGCGGCGCTGATAGACGCAGTCCATCTTAACATTGTGGGCTTCCACCTCCCGGATCAGTTCATCGATCTTCTCTTTCTTGGTCTCGATAGGCTTTTCGCACAGGATGTGCTTGCCCGCCTTGGCAGCGGCAATGGATATCTCGCCGTGGGTGCCGCTGGGAGTGCAGATACTCACTGCATGGATCTCCGGATCTTTCAAAAGCTCATGATAATCGCAGAACACCTTAGGTGCATGATGCTCTGCGGCAAACTCCTTTGCTCTGGCTTCGTTCATATCGCAAACCGCCACTACCTGTGCATTGGGATTGAGCCCGATCGCCAGCGCGTGGTACTTCGCAATAACACCTGTTCCAATAATTGCAAAATTGACCATAGTCCCACTCCTTACTTTCTCATCCTAAATATAACATCATCATGCTTTCTCAAAGCATACAGTAGCATTATAGCATGGTTTATAAAAATGTCCAAGTATAATCGTATCGAAAGTAGTTTCGATTTTTTGCAATGCGGCCGCTAAAAACAAAAGATTTCCGCCTTGCGGCAGAAAAAAACCGAAAATCGTATCTTTTTTCATCAACCGTCCTGTAAAAGCAGAAAAATCATAAACAAATTATAAAAAAAGGCTAGGCACAAACAAGAAAAGTATGGTATTATTGGAAAGGTTATGATACTATATAAAAAAGCTTGACTCTATCAGCTTAAAACAATTGGAGGACCGATTATGAAAATTTTAGTTGCATGGAACACCGCCCGTGAAACCTTCCTGACACAGGAAAATCTCGACCTGCTGAACAGCATTGGCGAAGTCGTCTGGTACGAAGGCGACGAGCGCAAGCTCGAACCTGCAAAGCTGCGGGATGCGCTGGAAGGCATTGACATCCTGCTGACCGGCTGGGGCTGCTGCCGTCTGGACGAGTATGTGCTGGAAAAAGCTGATAAGCTGAAGTTTGTCGCTTACACTGCCGGTTCTGTTGCAGGCATCGTCAGCGACGCAATGTATGCCAAGGGCATCCGGATCTCTTCCGGTAACGAAGGCTTCGCCCGTGTGGTTGCCGAGGGTACGATCGCACAGATGATGTACTCCCTGCGCC
>CAYLNV010000027.1:0-9914 GCA_964385085.1 uncultured Oscillospiraceae bacterium | reverse complement strand
CTGGAAGAGAACGGCAAGCTGCTTGCCTATCTGCGTGCTTTCTATGAGGACGAAAAAAACGGCATCGTGCGGATCGGCAGGGTGATCTCTATGACCCACGGCATCGGTCTGGGCGCAGAAATTATGAACAGAGCTATCGCAGATATTAAAGAGAATATGAATTGCGAGAAGATTTGCCTGGATGCCCAAACCCAAGCCATGGGCTTTTATGAAAAGTTCGGTTTCAAAGCCGTTTCCGATGAATTTCTGGAGGAGGGTGTTCTCCATGTGAAAATGGAGCTGGAGATCACCGAATAAGAAGGGGATGAATATATGGATATTCAGCAATTGAAGTATTTTAAGGCAGTGGCAGAAGCCGGAAAAATTTCCGATGCGGCTGATTCCTTGTTTATCTCTGCCCCAGCCCTCAGTATGGCAATTTCCCGCCTTGAAAAGGAAATTGGCGCCCGCTTATTTGACCGTACGAACAACCGTATCATTTTGAATCGGCAGGGAGAAATATTTCTTCGGTATGTAAAGCGGACATTAACGGAGCTGGAATATACAAAAACAGAGCTTCGTCAAAGTCTGGCAGAGAACAGACACCATATATCCCTTGCCTGCGTTTCTGCAACCCAGTGGGTAGAACTGATTACCAGCTTTGCCCAGGAGCATCCGGATTTTGCTGTATCCTGCGTTCCTGTGAGGCAGATCGATCTGGGAGAGGGAATGCTCTTTACCAACGGAAATTTACTGCTGGCTGCCCGGAATGATGTTGGAACAGCCCTCGACACAGAATTGGACAGTATTCCGCTGTTCCAGGAGTATCCCTATATCATGGTCCATAAGGACCATCCGCTGGCACAAAAGACTTCTGTGGATGTGGCTGAGTTGAAGGGTGAAAATTTGTTCCTGCCAATGCCGGGGGATTCTTTGTATCATTATCTGGTTGAGATCTTTGAGACCGCTGAGCTCCCGTTCCCAATGGAGAATTGCTATTCCTATTTGACGGCCCAACGGATGGCTGCTAATGGCATAGGTATTGGCTTTACGACCTCCAGATATGTGCGGGATGTATCTCTGGATGTTCGGTATATCCCAATCAGGAATTTGCCCCATTCCTGGGCGTTTTGCCTCTTCTGGAGAAAAAACCGTGTATTAACAGATGATGAAGTTGTTGCGAAGGAATTCATTGAAAATTACTATAAACAAAGAAATGCTGCATTAAGTTTTGCTTAAGCAGAGATAAGCTTCAGGATATTGCTTGCCTGCAAAAGCTCTGTTATACTGTTGTTAATATCCGGAAGGAGTGACACAGTATGACATTACAGAAGAAACGCTTTAACTACGCGTGGGTCATCGTCTTTATATGCGCGCTGATCCAGTTTCTCAGCGGATTCGTTGGGGGCTATCAGGGACAGTGGCTTTCGGCAGTTACAGAGGGACTGGGCATTTCCAGAACTGCCTTTTCCTTTAATAATAGTTGCCGTTTTGCCGCCGGTGCAATTATGAGCATGGTCTTTCCGGCTGTGTTTTCTCGTTTAGGCGTTAAGAAAACCTTTACTTTGGGATTTGTCTTTGCGATTTCGGCATTTCTGATCTACAGTATCGCAGATAAGGTTTGGATGTTTTATGTAGCAGGTACTGTGTTCGGCATAGGCGTTTCCTTTGGCTTTGGCGCCATCGTCAGCATTCTTTTGAAACAGTGGGTGCATAAGGGTCTTGGAACCGTTATGGGCATCGTCATGGCATGTTCCGGTCTGGGCGCCGCTGCCGGTGTTCAGGTGATGTCTCCGATCCTGTTTCAGGAAGGAAACCCTCTCGGGTTCCGGGATGCCTATAAGCTTTGCACGCTGATCCTTATTATTGCAGCGGTGCTGATTATTGCACTAGCTCGTGAAAATAAGAGCGGGGAGAGGCAGATCCGCAATCAGGAATTCCTACGGGAAAAGAACAAAGAAACAGTTGCGTCAAAGGGATTTTTGTTTTTTGTAGTGGGTTGCGTGTTTCTTTGTAATGCACTGCTTATGGGTATTAACAGCATTTATGCCGCCCATATGCGGGATGTTGGCTTGGATAACAGTGTAGTGACCTGGGCGACCAGTGCTTTGTCTGTTATGCTGATTTTGTCAAAAACAAGCATAGGCGTGATTTTTGATAAATGGGGTATTCGGGCTGTCTTGATCATTTGTCAAACAGCGACGATTATTGCATTTGTCCTTATGACATTTATGAATGCACAGGCAAATGTGCTTGCGATCATTTTTGCGTTGATCTTCCCCTTTGCGTTGCCCTTAGAGACGATTGTTGTACCCTTAATTGTTGAGGAACTCTTTGACAGAAATGAATATATTAAGGTTCTCGGCTATACCACAGCTGCAAGTAATATCGGCTTTGCCATTGGACCGCTGATCGTGAATAAGGTATATGACGGTGTGGGCAATTATCTCCCTGCAATCTATTTCTGTATGGGACTGATGGCAGTAATTATGGTTGCCTTCCAATTTGCTATTACAGTTGCGCATAAAAGAAAAAAGGAGTGCTCTTTAAAATGAATGAATTGAAAGCCGGTTTTTCCAGAGTAGATATTACACCGCCTCTGGGCGTTAACCTTGGAGGACATCCCCACCCGGAAACCCGCCTGGCAACAGAAATTTTGGATCCGCTGGAGATAAATACCCTTGCAGTGGAAGCAAACGGAAAGATCGCTGTTTTGATGTCTGCGGACCTTCTGTACCTGCGCCGTCTGGACTCTGACCGGATCCGTAAAATGGTTGCCGAGGCAAACAATATTCCCTATGAATCCATTTTTATGGCCTGTACCCACACCCATACCGGTCCTATGATCAGCGTTGATCATGCCCCCGGATTTAAGCTTAACGATGCGACACAGGCATATAAAGATGCACTGCCGGAGAAATTCATAGATGCTGCCCGGCTGGCAATTGCTGACTTAAAGCCTGCCCAAATGGGTTATGCTGTGGCGCAGGCTAAGAATATTTCCTATATTCGCCGTTTCCGTATGAAGAATGGCTATATCCACACAAATCCCGGTCTGGGCAATCCCAATGTGGTTGAGCCTATTGGCAAGATCGATGACCGCGTGAGTGTCTTGCGTATCGTCCGTGAGGGCGGCAAGGAGATCGCCATTGCCAACTTCGGTGTCCACCCCGACACATTGAACCTGTCTGTGATCTCTGCGGACTATCCCTATACGGTTCGAACCACCGTGGAAGCTGCAATGCCTGTCCATTGTATTTTCTTCAACGGCGCACAGGGCGACATCAACCACCAGAAAGTGATCGGAAAGCCTATTTCCCAAACAGACTTCGTCCGGGAAAATGATCTGATCGATAAAAAGTACAAGGTCACCGAGTACATCAATCCCAATCATATGGGCCGTGCCATTGCCGGTGCACTGTTGCAGGTCTACGGCGATGTGGAGTGGGTAGATGTAGACACTGTTGCCTATGGCAATCAGGAATGTGTTGTCCCCACCAATCAGCCTGACCCCGAGGAGATTCCCTGGGCGCATCACATTATCGATCTGCAAAGACAAAACAGGGAAGATGAGATCGAATACGACCCCGAGAAGTCCAAGCGCGCCCATGTGATCGCAAAGGCTGGCCGTATTATTCGTATGGAGACTGCTCCTTTGGAGGAAGCCCTGCCTGTGTCTGCAGTCCGTATCGGACCGGTGGTATTCGTTGGTATCCCCGGTGAACCCTTTAACGGTATCGGTCTGGGCCTGAAGGAAAACTCTCCCTTCGAATTTACCCTCCCTTGCTGCCTGACCAACGGCGCACAGGGCTATTATCCTATGTACGAGTGTTATGCCGAGGGCGGCTATGAGGCTGTTTCCTCCAATTTTAAGGCAGGTGTGGCAGAGCGTCTGATCGAAACCGGAACAGAGCTTATGAAGTCGTTGAAATAAAGGAGATTTTTTTATGAAGGAAAGAAAAAAAGAGCTGCTTCGCACTGTAAAGTTCGTATTCTTTTCCATTAGCGCTGGCCTGATCCAGATCCTCAGCTTTGCCTTGTTTGAGGAGCTGCTTCACCTGTGGCACTGGCTGTCATATCTTCTTTCGCTGGTGCTGTCGGTGCTGTGGAATTTTACGCTGAATCGAAAATTTACCTTCTGCTCAGCCAACAATGTTCCGGTGGCTATGCTGAAGGTGGCAGGCTTTTATCTGGTGTTTACCCCCTTGTCTACATGGTGGACTGCGGTGCTGACCGGTGCGCAGGTGGGATGGAATGAATATCTGGTCCTGGCGCTGACGATGCTCGTCAATTTCGTAACAGAGTATTTGTTTGATCGCTTTGTGGTGTTCGGCAGCAGTATTGATACAGCGAAAAGCAAGTGAACGGATCAATTGTGCAAAAACCCTTGACAGGGATGAAAAATCCTGATAAGATAATCCCAAGCTGTATACATAGAAAAGCGTTTGAGCGGAACGAGTAGCCGGGTCAAGTGCCCCAGAGAGTTGCCGGATGGTGCAAGGCAATGGCAACACCCCTGTGAAGTTCCTTCCGCGAGCTGTGCGCTGAACCTTTTAGTAGGTGCAACGGGTGCGACCGTTATATCGCACTGGCTTGCCTGAGCCGTATGAGGTGTTGGCCGTAAGGTCTGCACGAAGCAGAGTGGTACCGCGATTTTTTGATCGTCCCTGTTGATACAGGGACGATTTTTGTTTGTATTTTATAGCCTATGGGCTTTAAAATAATAAATTTTTCAATGAAGGGGAAATTTAAAATGAAGAAGATCGTATCCGTAATTTTAGCACTTGTCCTGTGCCTGAGCTGCATGGCAATGACTGCCTGCGAAAAGAAGGCAGATTATTCTGTCGGTATCTGCCAGTTGATGAAGCATGAATCTCTGGACCAGGCGACCAACGGCTTTATCGATGCCCTGAACGAGGCAATGGAAGATGCCGGCAAGACCGTTGATATCGATACCCAGATCCCTGCTGATACAAACCTTTGTTCCACTGTGGTCGGTACATTCGAAGCAAAGAAGGTAGACCTGATCATGGGCAACGCAACACCTGCGCTGCTGGCTGCTGCCAATGCCACTACCACGATCCCTGTTCTGGGTACTTCCGTAACCGATTATAATGACACCTTTAACGATAACATTCCTGCCAATGTGTCCGGTACTTCTGACGCAGTTCCCTTTGCCGAGCAGGCAAAGATGATGATCGAATCTCTGGGCCTGACAGAAGGCGATCAGGTGGGTGTCCTGTACTGCTCCGACGAGTCCAACTCTGTCATTCAGTACGAGGCAGTTAAGACTTATTTTGAGGCAAAGGGCATTGTGGTCAAGGCATACACCTTCTCTGAGACCACACAGCTTCAGGCTCAGGTTACCAGCGCCTGCAACGAGTGTAAGGCTATCTATGTTCCCTCTGATAACACGGTTGCTGATAACGACGGTACTGTTGGTACGATCTGCGATCAGAACAACATCCCGGTTTACACCAGCTATCCCAGCTCCATCTGCTATGCCAGCCTGGCCATCGATTACTACGAACTGGGCTACGAGACCGGCAAGATGGCCGCGCAGATCCTGCTGGAGGGCAAGGAGCCTGCTGACATTGAGATCATGACGCTGACCCCTGAAGTGATCTACAATGAAGAGATCTGCAATAAGCTGGGCATTGAGATTCCTGAAAACTAATTTGAATTTCTGAGGTAAGCTATGGCGTTTTTTAATGCATTGCCCGGTGCAGTTGCTCAGGGCCTGATATGGGGATTGATGGCAATCGGTGTCTATATATCCTATAAAATATTGGATATTGCCGATCTGACTGTTGACGGCTCTATCTGTACCGGCGCGTGTGTATGCGCTGTGCTGATCAACCTGGGAGTACCTGTCTGGGCTTGTGTTTTGGCAGCGTTCATTGCCGGTGCGCTGACCGGTGTTGTAACGGGCCTTTTACATACGGCCCTGGGTATCCCTGCTATTCTGGCAGGTATTTTGACCCAGCTCATGTTATACTCTGTGAATCTTGCCATTCTGGGAAGTAAATCCCTGATGACGATCGATCACCGCACGACCAATTTAATGCTCCACATGAGTAATAATGTGGGCGCGATCATCACTGCCGGGATCGTGATCGCCTTGACGATCGTTGGCCTGTACCTGTTCTTCTATACAGAAGTTGGACTGACCTTGAAATCCACAGGCGACAATCCGGACATGAGCCGTGCCCAGGGTGTCAATGTTAAGTTTAACAAGGTCCTTGGCCTCGCGATCGCAAACGGGATCGTTGGTCTCGCGGGCGCACTTCTTGCCCAGTATAAGGGCTCTGCAAACATTAACGACGGACGGGGCGCTATCGTGGTGGCCCTGGCAGCCATCTTTATTGGCCTGTCTGTGTCCATGAAGATCAAGCCGAACTTTGTGGTGAGCCTTATTGGTGTTGTAGGCGGCGGTATCGTGTATTATATCGTTTATAACATCGTGATCCTTCTGGGCCTGAATACGGACTATCTGAAGATGTTCTCTGCGCTGATCGTTGCTATCTTCCTGGCAGTTCCATATTTGAAGAGTGAGTATTTCCAGAAGCAAAAGCCGCTGCCTGTGCAGCAGGGAGGTGATACCGATGCTTAAGATCACCAACCTGCAAAAGACCTTTAACCCCGGAACGATCAATGCAAAGACTGCACTGAACGGTCTGGATCTGCACCTGAAGGACGGAGACTTTGTAACGGTCATCGGCGGCAACGGTGCAGGAAAGTCCACGCTTCTCAATGCCATTGCCGGTGTGTGGAAGCCGGACTACGGCACCATTGAGATCGATGGTGTGGATGTAACCAATATGCCGGAGCACAAGCGGGCACAGTACCTGGGCCGTGTGTTCCAGGATCCTATGAAGGGCACAGCCCCGGATATGGAGATCGCGGAAAACCTCTCCATTGCTGCCCGCCGCGGCACAAAACGGAAGCTGATCCGTGGCTGCCGTAAGGCAGATAGAGCAGAGTATAAGAAGCTTTTGGCGACCCTGGAGCTGGGTCTGGAAGAAAGACTATCTGCAAAGGTCGGTCTGCTGTCCGGTGGACAAAGGCAGGCGGTTACCCTTTTGATGGCAACACTGCGTCGGCCTAAGCTGCTTCTTCTGGATGAGCACACCGCAGCCCTTGATCCCAAAACGGCCGCCAAGGTCCTGGAGATCACGGACCGCATCGTGCAGGAAAATAAGCTGACAACATTGATGATCACCCACAACATGAAGGATGCCATTGCCCACGGCAACCGGCTGATCATGATGCATGAGGGCAGGATCATCGTGGATGTGGAAGGGGAAGAAAAAAAGCGCCTGACGGTGGAAAACCTGATGAATCTGTTTACAACGGCCAGTGGCAGCGAGGTGGCCAACGACCGTATGATCCTTTCTTGATGAGATAACGGTGTTGCCTGTAAAACTGGAGTTAAGACGAATACATCCGCTGGGGTGATTTACCCAAGCGGATGTATTTTTATATACGGATTGACTGAGGGTACAGATATGCTATAATAAATATAAGGAGGGATCATAATGAAGCTGATATTTTTAGGCGCTACACATGAAGTAACAGGCTCTTGCACACTGCTGGAGGCTTGTGGGAAGCGGATCTTGATCGACTGCGGTATGGAGCAGGGGGCAGACACCTATGAAAATTGCCAGCTTCCGGTTTTGCCGGGGGATATTGATGCAGTCTGTCTGACGCATGCCCATATCGACCATTCGGGTATGCTGCCGGCACTGGTGGCAGGTGGCTTCAAAGGACCGATCTACTCGACGGAAGCGACAAATAAGCTTTGCGGCATTATGCTCAAGGACTCTGCCCATATTCAGGAATTTGAGGCACAGTGGCGCAACCGTAAGGCACAGCGATCCGGCGAGCCGGCCTATGTGCCGCTGTATACAGTTGCGGATGCAGAGCGAACCTTAATGCAGTTTAAAAGCTTTCCCTACGGTAAGCAGATCAATATGTTTGACGGAATTTCTCTTTCCTTTTCCGATGCCGGTCATTTGCTGGGCTCTGCCAGTATTACCCTGACAGTCCGGGAAGGAAATGAGGAGCGCATATTGCTGTTTTCCGGTGATTTGGGAAATGTTGACCGTCCGTTGATCCGGGACCCGCAGAAGCCGGAAAATGCGGATTATGTGGTGATCGAATCGACCTATGGAGACCGACTGCACGGCTCTCCCGGGGATTATGTGGAGCAACTGACCGAGGTTTTGCAGGAGACCTTCTCCAGGGGTGGCAATGTGGTGATTCCCTGCTTTGCTGTTGGAAGGACACAGGAAATGCTGTATCTTCTGCGTATGATCAAGAATAGCGGTGCGATCCGGGGCTATGAAAAATTCCCGGTATATGTGGACAGCCCAATGGCTGTGGAAGCTACAAGAATATATGCAGAGGATATGACCGACTATTACGATCAGCAGACGCTGGATCTGCTGGCACAGGGAATTGACCCGATCGCATTCCCGGGCCTGAGGCTGTCTGTAACATCAGAGGACTCCAAGCTGATCAACGAGGATAAAGAACCCAAGGTGATCTTATCTGCATCGGGTATGTGCGAAGCAGGCCGTATCCGCCACCACTTAAAGCATAACCTGTGGCGAAAAGAGAGTACGATCTTGTTTGTGGGCTATCAGTCTGAGGGGACCATTGGCAGAAGGCTGATCGACGGTGCAGATACCGTAAAGCTGTTTGGTGAGGAAATACAGGTCCACGCAGATATTCGTCAGTTGGATGGCATTTCCGGGCACGCAGACCGGGATATGCTCCTGGGCTGGCTGGGAGGTCTGAGCGTAATGCCGAAGCTGGTGTTTGTAAACCACGGGGACGATGCCGTATGCGACAGCTTTGTGCACACAATAGAAAACCGCCTGGGATATGCTGCTGTTGCACCCTACAGCGGGGATGGCTATGACCTGATCTCCGGGGAATGTTTCCAGAAGGGGATCGTCGTTCGTGCGCAAAAGAACCAAGGCAGAAAACGGGCAAACGAGGTCTACGAGCGCCTGCTCACAGCGGCAAAGCGGTTGATGAAGCTGATCGAAGGAATGAAGGGCGCGACCAATAAGGAGATCGCCAGACTCACCGACCAGATCAATACCTTGTACGACAAGTTCAAGTAATATAAAGTAGGGCGGGAGCACCCCCCGCCCTGCATTAAACAGAAATTTACAAATATAAGGAAAAGAGCGCTTTGCATTATTTTGCAACGCGCTCTTGTGTTTTATTTTGCAGAAAGGTCTGCAGCTTTCCGTAGAATGGAAAAGGCGGGAACTTGCTGGGGCAGCTGCAGCTTAAAACGCATCTGGGGCGTTCTGGGCTCGTCCAGTGCAGCACCGTCCATATCCTCCATTGTAGGCACAGTGAAAGGGAAGGGGCGCAGATTCGGTCCAACAGCTTCCAGCGTATCGTCTGCGGCAAACTTATTTCGCAGAGAACAGACTGCTAAGCCATTTTCATCGCAGCTTTCCACAATGGCACAGATCTGCCACTGACGGATGTACCGGGAATGTTCCGTATATTGACCGGGCTGACCAAAGTAGAAGCCGGTGGAGTAGACCCGATGGGATACGTGCTCCACTTCGTCCCGCCAAACCGGATCGATCGCACGTCCGGCAGCCAGATCGTCAATACAGTGCCGGTATGCACCGGTTACGATGGCGGCATAGTAGGCAGACTTTGCCCGACCTTCTATCTTGATGCAGTCAATGCCTGCATCGGTCAGTTCCTGCAGATGATCGATGGTACACATATCCTTGGAGTTTAGGATATATGTGCCTTTTTCGTCCTCATAGACCGGGAAATATTCACCGGGCCGCTTTTCCTCCATCAGTGTGTACTGATAGCGGCAGGGCTGGGCGCAGGCACCCCGGTTGGAATCCCGACCGGTCATATAGTTGCTGAGCAAGCACCGCCCGGAATAG
>CAYLNV010000026.1:0-10266 GCA_964385085.1 uncultured Oscillospiraceae bacterium | reverse complement strand
ACTTATGATACAATAATTGTGTCAAAAACATCGGTAATTCGGTGGAATCAAGGCGTTTTCCGTCCCGCGTTATTCGGATTCGCGGCTGTTGCCGCAAGCCGTAATAACGCATCGTGCGACGGTTCGGGTCCAAGAGGCCTCGGGTTCGAATCCCGACACTCCGACCAAAGCCCTAAAGGCAACAGCCTTTGGGGCTTTACTTATTACCTCTTCACTCTTCACTTTTCACTAAAAATGCCTTTAGGGCTTTGAAGGAATAAGTAATAGTGAATAGTGAAGAAGTGTCTTAAACCTTGATTTGTGTAGTATTGAGCGCTTGCTAAAGCTTAATTTGTGTGGCTTTCAGCAGTTGCTAAGTCTTGATCTCTGTACAGGGATCTTTTTATCTAAAGATAATTTGACACCTCGCCATAAAGAACAATCCTATTACTCACTTTTTGCTTAAATCCTGTAAAACAACTCGTATCAAAATACTGCCTGCATTTTCTGCAGGCAGTATTTTTTAATAAATGCTTTACATCGGCAATAATATCTGATAAAATAGTTGCAAACGCAACTATTTGATTGGAGGTCTGAAAAAATGCCGGCTCTTATGCATAATATTTCAGCGATCTATCGTTGTTCCAGTACCTATCGTCAGGGCATCCTGTCGCCGCTCGGGTTGAAATCCTTTCATGCGACCTATCTGATCTGTGTTTGCAAAAACCCCGGAATTACCCAGGATCAGCTTGCAAAAAGGATATTTGTTGACAAGAGCAATGTAGCAAGGCAGGTTTCGTTTCTGGAAGAAAACGGTTTTGTTGAACGCAGAGTATCACCGTCTGATCGCCGGGTCATGCAGGTATTCCCGACCCAAAAGGCCATGGAGGTCCTTCCACTGGTTCGGAAATCCTTTCGGGACTGGGAAGCGCTGGTTGCTGCAGACCTGACTGAGCAGGAGCAAGCACTGATGATCTCCATGCTGGAGAAAATGAAGCTTCGGGCTGCGGAATGGATGGAGGCGAATTGATATATGAAGAAAATTTATCCCTATATCAAGCCATTCATTGGCTTTATTTTCCTTACGCTTGTCATTAAGGTGGTCGCTTCATCCGCAGAGCTGCTTATCCCCTACTTCATGGAATACATTCTTTCCAAGGGTGCGGAGACCGGTGATGTCGCAAAGGTTTATCTTTATGGCGGTCTGATGGTCCTGTGTGCCGTTGTTGGTCTGAGCCTGAATATACTTTCCAACCGGATGAGTGCTGTATCGGCCGGCAAGATCACAAAGGCCCTCCGGCATGATCTGTTCGATAAGATGATGCATCTTTCCGCAAGGCAAATGGATTCTGTAACCGTTTCTTCTGCAGAATCCCGTTTGACCAGCGATACATATAATATCAACCAAATGCTTGCGCGCGTACAGCGTCTGGGGATCCGTGCCCCTATTTTACTGGTTGGCGGTATCGTAATGATGCTGATCATCGATGCAGGACTTGCGCTGGTGCTGATCGCACTGCTTCCAATCATTGCGCTGATCACCTATTTTGTAACAAAGCACAGCATCCCTTTATACAGCAAGCAGCAATCCATCCTTGACAGGGTGGTCCGCACCGTCCAGGAAAACATTACCGGTGTCCGTGTAATCAAGGCATTAAGCAAAACGGAGCATGAAAAGAAGCGCTTCCATGCTGTAAATACGGAGCTGACAACAGTTGATGAAAAAGCCGGAACGATCACAGCGATCACCAATCCTGCCTCATCTCTGGTGCTAAATCTGGGACTGACATTTGTGGTTTTGCTAGGCGCTGTCCGGGTCAGGTCAGGCAGCACCGAACCGTCAGTTATTGTTGCATTTTTGCAGTATTTCACTTTGATCCTGAATGCTATGATGGGTGTAACCAAAATATTTGTTATGTGGTCAAAGGCTGAAGCCAGCGCAAGACGGGTGGTGGACGTGCTGGAATTACCAGAAGATATGCCATTGCAAGAAGCGATCGAGCCGGAACACTCCCCTGCCCATATTGAATTCCGGAATGTTACCTTCTCTTACACCGGATGCGGCGAAAATATCAGTGATCTAAGTTTTTGTCTTAAAAAAGGTCAGACCCTTGGTATTCTGGGATCGACCGGCTCCGGAAAAAGTACGATCCTGAATTTACTTATGCGGCTATACGATGTGGATCAGGGACAGATCCTTATTGACGGTCAGGATATACGCTCCATTCCATTGGAAAAGCTTTCTGAAAAGTTTGGTGTTGTGTTCCAGAATGATTTCATTACCGAGGGCGATATCGCACACAATATTCGTTTTTTCCGCAGCATCTCCGACGAGAAGCTTGCACAAGCCGCAAAACACGCACAAGCCGAAAGCATTATTGCTGAAAAAGAGGCAGGCATGGAATCTGCTGTTGCTGTCCGCGGCAACAACCTGTCCGGCGGTCAGAAGCAACGTCTGCTGATCGCCAGAGCATTGGCCGGTGATCCGGAGATCCTGATTCTGGACGACGCTTCCTCTGCCCTGGACTACCAGACAGATGCCTTGCTTCGCAGGGCTCTCCGGGAGAACTATCGTAATACCACTACGGTTCTTGTTGCTCAGCGTGTCAGTTCATTGCGTCATGCTGACCTGATCCTTGTGCTTTCTGACGGCCAGGTGATCGGTTGCGGCAAGCACAATGACCTGCTGGAATCCTGTGAGGAATACCGGATCATCGCACAGACCCAGATGGGTGCTGAGGAGGTGGAAGTATGAAGAATCCAAATATGATCGGTGATCGCCATCCCGTCAACATGCGCGACCGTACCACACACCTGCCCCGTGGGGTGCTGTTAAAACGGTTATGGAAGTATCTGGGCAGGCAACGGTTCTTATTGGTTCTTGCCATCATTCTTTCCATCAGTTCCAGTATTTTGTCCTTATATGGACCTAAGCTGTCCGGCACTGCCATCAATGCCATTGACTTAAAATCCGGTGCGGTGGATATGGATACCGTGCTTCACTGTACAATATTGATGGCTGTTTGTTACTTGATCTCCGCCGGACTGACCTATCTTTTGAACTTCGTCATGATCCGCCTTTCCCGCCGTGTCTCCAAGCAAATGCGTCATGATATTTTTGAGAATATGACAAGGCTTCCTGTGCGGTTTTATGACGGATATCAAACCGGTGATCTGATCAGTATTATCACCTACGATGTGGATACCGTAAATCAGTCCATATCTACTGACCTTCTCCACATCTTCAATACGATCGTAACCGTTGTAGTATCCATGTGCATGATGCTGTCCATAGCACCAAAGCTGTTTCTGATCTTCCTTGTAATGATCCCAATTACCTTTTTAACCACCAAATGGATCACAGGGATCGTGCGCCCTCTGTTTCGCCAGCGGAGCGCAAAGCTGGGAAAGCTGAACGGCTTTGTGGAGGAAATGCTTTCCGGTCAAAAAACCATTCGTGCCTATGGGCAGGAAAACGTGGTATTGGAGGAATTTGACAGCAAAAATCAGGAAGCTGTCAATGCCTATATCAAGGCAGAATCAAACGGCTCGATCACCGGTCCGCTGATCAATTCGATCAACAATATTTCTCTTGCACTGGTATGTATCTTCGGATCTCTGTTGTTCCTCAAGCGTGAGATCGGATTGGGTGATCTTTCCAGCTTTGTGCAGTACTCCCGGAAGTTCTCAGGTCCGATCAACGAAGTGGCCAATATCATTTCGGAGCTGCAAAGTGCCTTTGCTGCTGCTGAGCGCGTGTTCTTCCTGATCGACGCAGAACCGGAAGCTGAGGACGCACCGGATGCCTGCATTTTGACAGAGGTCTCCGGTGATGTGCGTCTGGAGCATATCGACTTCTCCTATACTCCCGACAAGCAGATCATCAAGGACTTTTCGCTCCATGCAAGGCCTGGATCATTGACAGCGATCGTAGGCCCGACAGGTGCTGGTAAAACAACCATCATCAATCTGCTTATGCGCTTCTATGATGTAGATAGGGGAACAATTCTGATCGACGGAAAGGATATCCGTACCATGACCAGAGACAGCCTGCGCAAGGCATACACCATGGTGCTGCAGGACACCTGGCTTTTCCACGGAACGATTTTCGAAAATATCGCCTACGGAAAACCGGATGCGACTCTGGAGGATGTGATCCGCGTCTGCAAGGCTGCGCATATCCATGGATATATCTCCCGTCTGCCGGAGGGCTACAATACCGTTCTGACAGACAACGGAACATCCATTTCCAAGGGACAGAAGCAGCTCCTGACCATTGCCAGAGCTATGCTTTTAGATGCGCATATGCTGATCCTGGACGAAGCCACCTCCAATGTAGATACCCGCACTGAAGAACGGATCCAGGAGGCTATCTGGAAGCTGATGGAAGGCAAAACCTGCTTCGTCATCGCCCACCGACTGTCCACCATTCAGTCTGCAGACAATATTCTGGTCATGCGGGATGGCAGCATTGTGGAGCAAGGCAATCACAACGAGCTAATGCACGCAAACGGCTTCTATAAAAAGCTGTACCAGGCACAATTTGATGCCATATCATAGCAGCTCGGATTTGAATTATGCAACAGACCTGTTTTATCTGATTTCCATTCTATATCACCTGCTGATCGTTGATGATAAGCTTGAATTTCATACCAAGCTTTTCTGCCGCCTTGCGGCAAAGCAGCATACGACCCATAAAGATCTCAAAATAGTCCATAACCGAACCGAATTTTGTATCGACTGTGAGCTCAAGCGTTACAAAGGTTTTATCATCATTGATCTTCAGAGCAGACTTCTTCACAGAATAATTGACACGGTCATGAATATCGAAGGTAGAGATATCGGTATTTCGCACCCGTGTCCAGCGTACATCTGCCTTATCTGCCAGGATCAGTGCAGCAGCCACTGCATTGACAGGAACACCACTGCCTTCGTCATGGTTGCCGATGGCAGTAACGATGGTAGCCAGCTCAGCAGGATCGCAGCCCATATCGTGAAGGATATTCCATGCCATGATCGCACCGGACTGGGAGTGTTCCTTCCGATTTACAAGGTTACCGATATCATGCAGGTATCCGGCAATTTTCGCGAGTTCCGCTGTTCGGTCGTCATAACCTAAGGTTTTTAAAATATATCCGGCCATTTCTGCAACATGCATCACATGGGCAAAGCTGTGCTCCGTATAGCCCAGTGCCCCCAGTGATTCATCCGCCCGGATAATATAGATCTTGATCGCTTCATTTTTTATTACTTCATCATAAGTAAGCATGATTCTACCTCCTTTTCGGGTATTATATCATTATCTGCTTTACAGCAAAAGACATTTCTCGAAGACTTTTTATAAAATTTACAATTGGAGCGATTTTTATGTGTACAGCCATCACCTTTAAAACCAAGGATCATTATTTTGGGAGAAATATGGATCTGGAATACACTTACCAGGAAGCAGTTACTGTTACACCGAGAAGATTTCCATTTCATTTTCGCAGAACAAAGAGCTTGACCGAGCACTACGGTCTTCTGGGCATGGCAACGATCGCAGAGGGTTATCCCCTCTATTATGATGCGACCAACGAAGCAGGCCTTAGCATGGCAGGGCTTAATTTCCCGGGAAATGCAGTCTATTACTCCCTTCGATCAGGTGCAGATAATATTGCACCCTTTGAATTAATTCCATGGATCCTGGGCCAGTGCGCAACAGTCAGGGAGGCTACGGTTCTCCTGAGCCGACTAAATCTTGCGAATATCCCTTTCAGTCAGGAATATCCCCTATCTCCCCTGCATTGGATCCTTGCGGATCGTACCTGTGCCATTACGATCGAGCCTATGTCTGACGGACTGAACATCCACGAAAACCCGGTGGGTGTATTAACCAACAACCCACCCTTCGACTATCATATCTGCAATTTGAAAAACTATTTGAATTTGACACGGGAAGCACCGATCAATCGATTTGCATCTGAGCTGGAGCTGACACCGTTTAGCCGTGGCATGGGTGCAATAGGACTGCCGGGCGATCTGTCCTCCCCTTCCAGATTTGTCAGAGCTGCCTTTACCAAGTTTAATTCCGTTTGTAAGCATACAGAAAGCGCAAGCATCAGCCAGTTCTTTCATATTCTTGGTTCTGTGGCACAGCAAAACGGCTGTGTCCGTGTTGGTGATGGATTTGAAAGAACTGTCTATTCAAGCTGCTGTAATGTAGATAAAGGAATTTATTATTATACCACCTACGAAAACAGTCAGATCACCGGTGTAAATATGCACAAAGAAGAGCTTGACGGGGATCAATTGATTTCTTATCCACTCATAACACAACAGCAGATCAGAATGATAAAGGAATAACGCAGTGGGGTCTCCACTGCGTTCATTTAGCTATACCGATCGTATCGCAAATATATTTACCTACCTCATTAGGGTGAATATCAAGCACCAGCGCAAACTCGGCGCTTAGCAGCTTTTCTGCATCTTTCAGGAAATTTTCATCACACAGGTGAAACTTCTTTCCTGCTGCAATTTGGACTGAACGCTGACGATGAAGCGTGCGGACCATGGCGATCAATGCAGCCCGATCACCGCTATTGATCAGCTCACGGTAGTGCTGCTTTCTTTGATTTTCGTCTGCGATCCAGGCATCCTGATCAGCATCCTTTGAAGAAATCAGTTTATCCAGTTCTTTTCTTGACAAAATCGGACGCAGCTTCGCAACAGCAGCCTGGTTTTGGGTGGGCACAAAGTAACGAGAACCCGGTTGTTCAACCGGCTCAAGCACAAAATATTCGATCTTTTTCCGATCTACAGTGCGTATTTCAATATCCAGAATGTTGCATACACCATGGATACCGTAAATAACCCGATCGCCCTTATTATACACCTTTTGCAACCCCTTTCCCAAACTACACAGCAACGTATTTTTGACTATATAATTATATCACACAATTTACATAATTTCATATGGTTAAAATGCTGAAAAATCAGAATTTCTTTTCCGTTAAATCAAGCAAAAACACACTGCAGGGCATTGGGCAACGCCCCATAAGGCCGCCAAGCTTAAAAATAGTTGAGAATTACATCTTTATTTATTTTGTCAAATAGGTTATAATAGTAGAAATTTTTGCGGGAGGGATCTGTATGAGAATCGTCATTAAAATCGGAACCAGTACACTGGCCTACCCTACCGGCCATCTGAACATCCGTCGTGTTGAGGAGCTGTGTAAGGTTATCAGCGATATTAAGAACAGCGGTCATGAAGTGATATTGGTATCATCCGGTGCGATCGGTATGGGTGTGGGCAAGCTGGGCCTTCAGGAACGGCCCAAGGATATGCCGACCAAGCAAGCAGCCGCTGCTGTGGGTCAATGTGAGCTTATGTATACATACGACAAGCTGTTTGGTGAGTATAACCATACTGTAGCACAGCTTCTGATCACCGGTGATGATGTGATGAACGATGATCGCCATAAGAACTTCAGCAACACCATCAATCGCTTGCTGGCTCTGGGTGTGATCCCCATTATCAACGAAAACGACACCGTATCCACAGCGGAGATCGGTATCGGTGATAACGACACGCTTGCGGCCATTGCAGCAGAAAGCATCGGTGCGGACAAGCTGATCTTATTGTCGGATATTGACGGACTTTACACCGCTGACCCCCATAACGATCCCGAAGCTAAGCTGATCCAACGGGCCACAGTTGTGGATGACGCGATCCTTTCACTGGCTGGTGGAAGCGGCAAAATGGGAACAGGCGGTATGGTAACAAAGCTCCAGGCGGCCAGGATCTGCCTGAACTGCGGCTGTGATATGATCATTACAAATGGAAATGACCCCGCCAATCTGTATGCCGTTATGGATGGTAAAAGCGTTGGCACGACCTTTACGGTGAACGATCATGAATAATATGCTGAAAGCTGCAAAAGCGGCAAGTGCAGAGGTTAGTAATTTAACAACAGAACAAAAGAATCTGGCTCTGGAAGCCATGGCAAATGCAATTCTTTCTCAGCGGGAGGCTATTATGACAGCAAACGCGCTGGATATGGAAGCAGCAAGCGCAACTGTCTCCACCGTCATGCTGGACAGGCTCAAGCTTACAGAAGATCGGATCGCAGCTATGGCAAAGGGTATACGGGATGTTGCAAAGCTGCCTGACCCTGTTGGCACAGTGCTTCAGAGCCACACAAGGCAGGACGGTCTTCTTATCCGAAAGGTCAGTGTTCCCATGGGTGTGATCGCGATCATTTATGAAAGCCGGCCCAATGTTACAAGCGACGCTGCGGCGCTGGCCATAAAAAGCGGTAATGTGTGTATTCTGCGAGGCGGCAAGGAGGCTTTTCGTTCTGCCTGCGCTATCGTGAACGCTCTGCGTTCCGGTCTAAAATCTGTCGGCATTACAGAAAATGCGATCAATCTGGTAACTGACACATCCCGAGACAGCGCCACAGCATTGATGACTGCCAACGGCTATATTGACCTGCTGATCCCCAGAGGCGGTGCAGGCTTGATCAATGCCTGTGTTCAGCATGCCACCGTCCCCTGCATCGCAACAGGAACAGGCATTTGCCATGTATATGTGGAGAGAACCGCAGATATTGAGATGGCTCTGAATATTATCGAAAACGCAAAGACCAGCCGTCCCAGCGTTTGTAATGCTGAGGAGGTGCTTCTGGTAGATAAAGCCATTGCCCCTTCCCTGCTTCCACTGCTTCACGACCGTCTGGTAACAAAGCGTCAGAAGGACGGCAGTATCCCTGTTGAGCTCCGGCTGGATGAATATGCCCAGGCTATGATCCCCGGAACAGCCGCAGGCGCTCTGGATTTTGATACCGAATTTCTGGATTATATTCTGGCCGTCAAATGTGTTGAAGGTGTGCAGGAGGCTGTTGCGCATATCCGTGCCCATTCAACCGGCCACAGTGAAGCGATCGTTTCAACCGATCCTTCTGCGATCCAACAGTTCACCTCCGGTGTAGACAGCGCTGCTGTTTATGTGAACGCTTCTACCCGGTTTACAGATGGTGGTGAATTCGGTCTGGGCTGTGAGATGGGAATCTCTACCCAAAAGATGCACGCCAGAGGTCCTATGGGACTTAAGGAGCTGACTACCTATAAGTACATTATTGAAGGCAACGGACACATCAGATAGGAGTGTTTTCAGTGAACTACGGATTCATTGGCTGCGGCAACATGGGTGGCGCAATTGCAAAGGCCCTTGCCAAAGCTACCAATAAGATCATGATCACAGACCGCAGCGGTAAGGCAAAGGTCCTTGCTTCAGAATTAGGTTGTGAGTATACAGACGTGCAGACGATCATTTCCGAGTGCGACCGCATTTTCCTTGCAGTCAAACCCCAGATGATGGAGGATGTCTTATCTCCACTAAAACCGTTATTTGCAAAGAAGAAGCCTGTGCTGATCTCTATGGCCGCCGGCCTATCGATCCAAAGAATTGAGGAAATGGCAGGTCCCGGTCTTCCGGTCATTCGCATGATGCCCAACACTCCGGTCGCAGTGGGCTGCGGCATGATCCAATATTGCTGCAATTCGTTGGTAGGGCCAAACATCCTGAATTCTTTTCTTCAGGATATGCGCTTCTGTGGCAAGCTGGATATGATCGATGAAGCGCTTATGGACTGTGCCAGCGCGATATCCGGCTCCGGACCGGCCTATATGTACCTGTTTGCAGAAACCCTGGCAGACGGTGCAGCGGCCTGCGGCCTTGATAAAGAAAAGGCAATTGAATATGCGATCGCTACCATGGCCGGCGCTGCAGAAATGCTGAAAATGACCGGTCAGACCCCGGGTGCGCTAAAGGATGCTGTCTGCTCTCCCGGCGGCAGTACCCTTGCAGGCTTGCGGGCATTGGAGGAGCATGGATTTCATGATGCCGTGATGGCTTGTATCCGGGCAGCGTACGACCGCAACAAGGAATTAGGCAAATAAAATAGGCATCTTTTGTAAAATTCAAGAATCTATCGTTAAAATTTGGGCGACTATTAGTTGCCACTAAATCCGCAGAGGTAGATGTTTGTATTATTTAAGGGTGTGTTGCAAAGTACTGCAACACACCCTTCATTTTTTATCGGATCACACGCACACGCAGGACACCTTCCATCTTGCTCAGTGCTTCAACTGCTGCTTTGGAGGGAATTCCATCCAGGTCCAGCATGGTATATGCATATTCGCCCTTACTGCGGTTCATCAGGTCGGAAATATTGATATTTTCCTTCGCCATCGCGGTGGTGAACTGACTCAATTTATTGGGAATATTTCTGTGCAGAATCGTAATAC
>CAYLNV010000025.1:0-10338 GCA_964385085.1 uncultured Oscillospiraceae bacterium | reverse complement strand
GCATCCACGACCGCCGCCGCATAGCCAAGCTGAACATCCGGTCCGGTAACCTTCTCCACTGCGGCGATCACATCAGAAAGCTTGCCTACACCGGAGGGCTCGATCAAAATCCTGTCCGGGTGATATTCCTCGATCACCTGACTGAGGGCTTTTCCAAAATCGCCCACCAGACTGCAGCAGATGCAGCCGGAATTCATTTCCGTAATGTTGATACCGGCATCCTGCAGAAATCCGCCGTCAATGCCGATCTCACCAAACTCATTTTCGATCAGCACCAGCTTCTGTCCGGCATAGGCATCCTTGATCATCTTTTTGATCAGCGTCGTTTTACCAGCGCCCAAAAAACCGGAGTAAATATCAATAGTCGTCATGGTCTCACACCTTCTCATTTGTATTTCTTTGTATTATAACACTCTTTGCTAAATTTTACAAGCGACAAAGTATTCGACACAGTTCTCTTGAATTTTGTCCGGAAAACAAAGTATTTTATATTTCGGCGGATATTCTCCCCCAATGTGATGAATGCGACAAACCGCCAAACCGCCGCTGCGAGTCTCCCACGCAGCGGCGGTCTTCTATTTATGAGATCGGGATCAACAGGATCTGCTGTTTTTCCGGCTCGCCGGATAGCTGATTTGCCTCAGAGATGGCCGAAACGGTAGAGCCCGTTTGCTTTGCGATATCCCACAGCTTTTCCTCGCCCACTCTGCGCAAGATCAGGCTGGGACGGTCAGGGTCCGGTTCAATGCTTTCGCCCAATTCCAGTGCCGCAACCATGGGGATGCCCTGCCGGGCGCAGACGGTGGTCTGCATGAGAAGGTTCGCCCGCAGCGTGGTTTTGCTGCCCGGCTCTGCCTGTGCTTTACCTGCCGCACAAACAGATGCCTCCATCTGCACGCCCTGCCCTGTGGTCAGACCGGTGCTTCCCTCCCAACGGGCGGTCATACCTTGCAAAGCACCTTCCTCGTCGTAATAGAGCATAGAAAACTGCCCCGGAAGCTCTGCTTCCATACCGGCTTCACTGTGGCTCACCCGGGGATGATCCGGGCAAAACGACACATCTGCCACATAGCTTACTTCCCGGTCCACAGTCTGTTCCGGGTGGATCTCATGGCCCAACTGCTCCAAAATGACCGGGATCTGCTGTTCCTCGATCTGGGTGCTTACCAACCGCTTCGGACTGTATGCGTCCTCGATCACCGTTACCATGCTCCGGTTGCTGATCACATACTGACCCGTGAGACCGGCTTTTACGATCAGGTTGCCCTCTTCATCCCGCTCCACTTCCAGACTGGTTACCGCCAGGGTAATATCCGCAGCGGCATCAGGGTCATAGTCCCCTTCCAGCTCTCCGTACTGAGAGAAGGGCAGTTCCAGATCCCAGCTATGAACCATGCCGTCCTCACCCAGATACAAAATATGCAGATTTGCCGCGCCCCGGAATACCACCTTGCTGCCCATGACCTTACGGTCAAGGATCTCAGGCTCTAAGGCATAGCGGATCAGCTTATCCATTCCGGGCGCAGCACCGGGCAGGGTCATGATCTCTTCCAAATTGAAGGCTTTTTCTCCCGCCTCCTGCGGCAGGCAAAATGGGTAAGTATTCTTTAATACCTGAATGTCCTCCGGAAGCGCATCCGGGGTATACATCGCAAACTCACCGGGGAGCAGTGCCTCGCCCAGCACCCCTATGGATGCACGGACCATCAGCTTTCTTGCTGACGTGCTTCTGGCATCTATGCTCCGCAGGAAGCTCTGGGCGCGGATGATCCCATCATGCTGGGTATCCGGCAGCTCCCACTTCATCTGGAAGGGGATCCATGTATCCACCCACCGGACCTCCCCGCCTTCCTCCGGCATATACATGATCCATGCCATCACACCGCCGGAAACGCTCATGCCTCCGCTTCGCCATTCCTTGCTCCGCAGAAGCACCTGACCCCAGGCCCCCAGCACGCGGCCAATATCCGGCATACCCTCGCCCAGACGGACCTCCTGGGTCTGCTCCTGATTCTGGACCTCCCGCTTTACCTGCTGCAGGCAGGGGCATACCGTTTTATGAAACTGTAATTGCAAGCAAATCACTCCTTACACAGCTTAGCTACTGAACTATATGCAAGGACGGACAAGTTTATGCCTGAACGATGCCGTGAAACAGAAATATGTCCTTTATTATCTGCTTTTGCACACGCAGCCGCCTACGATGATCAGTGCCACACTGAAAAGATGGCAGAAAAAGCCTCCTTCCAGGCATAATCCAACCAGTATCCCTGCACCAAAGGCGATCAGGATCCCACCCCAAAGCAGATTCTTTCGGCACATAAAAAACACCCCCTGCATCACTGTATGCAAGGGATGTTTGGTTTTTGACTTATCAAAGCGCTTCTTTGCAGGCAGCCAGAACCTGAGACGCGATGGGAATACAGACAGTGCTGCCGTAGCCTGCGTTTTCCACGCAAACGATAAAGGCCAGAGGGTATTCTTCATCTGCCACAAAGCCGGTCAGCATAGCATTTGGCTTCTGCTCACCGCCAACCTGTGCTGTACCCGTTTTGGCGCAGACTGTCAAGCCGGGGAAATTGCCGTCTCCATACCGGGTCTGCACATTATTGCGCAGGTATTCCTGAAGGATCCGGGCTGTGGATCCGGAGAGGATCTGCTCACCGGTTTGTGTTTCAGCACTGTAGGTGGTAGTATTGCCAACGGTGATCCTCTCTACCACATAAGGGCTCACACCCTGACCGTTTCCTGCCACCGCACATAGGAAGGTCAGATAGGCGCAGGGATTGATCTGATCGTTGTACTGTCCCACACCGCTCCATGCCACATTGATCTGAGAAGCGTCTGCTGCTTCAAAATTGCCGCTGGATGTGGTGATCCCGTCAAAGGAAATGCTGTCGGTAATACCAAATTTCTTTGCATACTGCTCAAGGGTCTGTCCCCCAAGCTGCAGGGCGATCTGGGCAAACGCACAGTTACAGGAATTGCTGAACGCGCCCTTCAGATCCTGGGTGCCGTGGACCACCTCGCAGGTGATCTTCTCCCCTTGCACCTCATAGCTTCCGGTGCAGGCAAAGGTTTGGGTCTGAATATCCTCAATGTGCTCCAGGGCTGCCGCCAGCGTAACGATCTTAAAAATAGAACCGGGGATATAAGTGGACTGGATAAACCGGTTCACATAGATGCCCTCGTATGCGCCTGTGGTATCATTCTGGATATCCGGCACATTGTCCGGGTCATAGGTGGGGGTGGTTACGGCACAAAGGAGTTGACCGGTCTTGTAGTTGCAAACCGCCACCGTTCCTTTATAATCGCCCAATGCTTCCAGCGCAGCCTGCTGGACCTTTGCAGATAAAGTCAGCTCCACAACACCGCTGCTGTCTGCGTAGTTATAAACACCGCTGACAAGATCATAACCTGCGATCTGCTTAGCATAATGGGAGATCGCCGGGGCATTGATGCTGCCGTACCGGTCTCCCAGCCAGTGGACTGTAGACTTGCGAAGGCTTACCGAGTCAGAATATTCCCGTCCGTCCCGAAAGTCTGCCAGCAAAACATTGTCTTTATCGACCACCACACCGCAGTCGATATTATTTCCGCTATATACATGGGGTGAGCCGGAATAGACCGCCCAATCCCCCGCCTGGGTTACATACTCATAGATAAAGAAGCCAAAGCCTGCAACCAGCAAAAATGCCAACAGCAGTGTGATCACTGCACGGCCCGCGATCCTATTCATCCTCCTCGCCTCCGTTCTTACTCACCCGCACAGCAAAGCTGGCATTCTGCCGGGTATCTGCCGCCTTGATAAAGGCCAGAAGTCCCCATGCACAGATCATGCTTGAGCCGCCGTTAGATAAAAATGGGAAGGTAACACCGGTCAGGGGCAGTACATCCACAGTACCCAGCGCATTCAGGATCACCTGCACCAGCAAAATACTGGCGGCAGTACAGGCACTGATGGTATAGAAGCTGCTGCGTCCAACGATCGCAGAGCGGACCGCAAATACTGCCAGCGCCACGATGCTCAAAATGATCATCATGACCATCACAAGACCCCATTCTTCTGTAACGGTGGCAATGACGATATCCGAATCTGCAGCAAACAGATTTTTCATCCAGCCCTTACCCGGTCCAAGGCCGAAGAAGCCGCCGGAGGCCATGCACATCAGCGCTCTTGTCTGCTGATAACCGGCATCCAGAGGATCTTCCCAAATATGGCGCCAGGTAGCAAACCGCTGGAGCGCATGGGGTGCGATCTTCAGCGCCACCACACCGGCAAAGCCCAGCGCCGTAATGGCAAGGGCCACTGTTCCAACGCTGCCGGAGCGCAAATACGCGATCACCAGAAAGGCACAGAAGAAGATCAGGGCCGTTCCAAAATCATTCATCAAAGCCAGGCATCCGCAGACCGCCACAGAATAGGCGATAAACAGAAGAAGATTCCGTTTTTTCACCAGCCGGTCCATGGCAGATGCGCCCACCAGCACAAAGCAGACCTTGCTTAATTCCGACGGCTGAATGGAAAAAGAACCGATCACCAGCCAGTTTTTCGCGCCGTAATATTCCTGACCGAACAGCAGTGTGATGACCAAAAAGCCAATGCCTGCCACTGCCGCGATATAGCGTATTTTCTTTGCCCGTTCCAGATCCCGAAGTCCCCAGCCCACAAGCAAAAAGGTTACCAGACCCAGCACCATGGCGATCAGTTGTTTTAGTGCTTCATCCGGGCAAATGGCCGCAATGGCCGCCATGCCCATGGTACAAAGAAAGAAGGCAATGGCCTCCACCTCAAAGGAGAATCTGCGGATACACACATAAAAGAGCAGCAACAACCACTGGCAGACCATAATGCCCCCAAAGCCCAGCAGCACAGACTGGGCAGAATCGATCTGTCCGCCCATGACATAAGCAAGGCATAAGAAGATCTGAAGCACCGTCAGAAGCAGCACATTGGAAAGGCCCGTCAGGAAGGATGAGCCTCTTGCCCTGTGCTGGGCAAGCCGTGCCTCCTGCTTGGCAGAAATGGGCTGCAGGGTCATATCGATGCCCCCAAGGGTGATCACATCGTCCGGCTTCAAGGCACGGATGCTCACCTTTTTGCCGTTGACCTGAATTCCGTCTGAGGAATCTGTATCTGTAATGGTCCAGCTTCCGTCATCATAGCGGGTCAGAACACCGTGGGTCCTGGACACAGTGGGATAATCCAGGACGATATCACTGCGTTTGCTGCGTCCGATCACATTTTCCCAGTGGGTTATGGGCAGCTTCGTCTCGTCGGACAAGCACAGCCAGCCCCAGATCTCCGGCTCACGGCGGAAGCTTACCAGAGGCTTGATGCAGCGAAACAGCAAAATCGCCGAAAGGATCGGTGCAGCATAGCGCAAAATGCTGATATAGACATTATAAAACGTTGGGTCCACATCCATTACACCGGTCAGCACCATACTTCACCTCCTGTTTGTTTCAAGTATTTTCCAATTGCCGCAGCAGGGAGATCTCCTCAGCATAGCCGGGCAGCTCATTTGGTGTTTCCAGGATCATCGGCAGCTTCTTAAGCACCGGATGATTGACGATGACCCGGAATGTATCCACACCCAAAGCGCCGTCTCCCAGACATTCATGACGGTCCTTATGGCTGGCGAAGGGATTTTTGGAATCGTTCAGGTGCAGTGCCTTCAGCTTGTCAAGACCGATGATCCGGTCAAATTCCGCAAGCACACCATCAAGATCGTTTACAATATCATAACCGCCGTCATGGACATGGCAGGAATCCAGACAGACACCCACCTGATCACTGCCCACACCATCGATAATATCCTTCAGCTCCTGAAATCTGCCGCCGATCTCGCTGCCCTTGCCTGCCATGGTCTCCAGCAGCACCGTTACCGGATAACCCGGTGCAAGGGCTTGCTTCAAAGCATCGCAGATCTGGCTGATGCCGGTCTCCACACCCTGCCCCACATGGCTGCCGGGGTGGAAATTATAGAAATTCCCGGGCAAATAAGACATCCGGTGCAGATCGTCCGCCAGCACACTTGCCGCAAAGGCTCTTGCGCCCGGCTCTGCTGTACACAGGTTCATCGTGTAGGGTGCGTGGGCAACCAGCTTGCCGAAGCCTTCTGCCTCCAGCATTTTCACTGCTTTTTCGCAGTCCACAGGGTCGATGGGCTTTGCCTGACTGCCTCTGGGATTGCGGGTAAAAAAGGCAAAGGTATTGGCACCAATGGACTTTGCCGTTTCTATCATAGCCACATTGCCCGCCGAAGCAGACAGATGACATCCAACATACAACATTTTCGTTCACTCCTTTGTGCTAAGGATATCATATTTACAGCAAAAAAGCAAATACAGCACAAAAAAATTAAGATTTCATTTCTCCTGTTATTATGATATAATGGCAGAAAATGGAGGTGCTGGTATGCCGAAATCTGACAATCAAAAACTGAAGATCCTCTACATTCTGGATTATCTGCAAAAAAACTCTCACGAGGAGAACCCCGTGAGAGCTTCTGAGCTGATCGAAATGCTGGACAGCCACCGGATCAAATGCGACCGCAAGACTGTTTATTCAGACGTGGCTGCTTTGCAGGATTACGGTGTGGATATCATCTCCATCCCCGGCAAGCATGGCGGCTACTATATTGCTTCCAGAAATTTTGAGCTTCCGGAATTAAAGCTTCTCATTGATGCGGTCCAGTCCAGCCGCTACCTGACAGAAAAGAAATCCAGGGAGCTGATCGAAAAGCTCTGCGCCCAATGCAACGAGCAGGACGCAAAGCTTATGAAGCGGACTGTCCTGGTGTCCGGTCGGGTCAAGAGCATGAACGAGACCATTTACTACAATGTAGATGCCATTCAGGAAGCCATTACCCAAAACAAGCAGATCACCTTCCGCTACTTTGACTGGGATCTGGGACCGAAGCGCCGTTACCGGGAAAAGGAGTATCTTGCCAGTCCCTACGGTCTGTGTCAGGATAACGAAAACTGCTACCTGCTGGCCCATTCCCAGCGCCACGGTATCACCGCTTACCGGGTGGACCGGATGAGCGATATCCATCTGACGAAGGACGATCGGCTTCCCTGTCAGGAGCTGACCGGAAAGGCCCTTCACGACCATGCCAACCGGCTGTTCCAGATGTATTCCGGTGATTCTGTGGATGTGAAGCTGCGTTTCCACAGAAGCCTTATCAATGTGGTCATCGACCGTTTCGGAAAGGATACCATGCTGATCCCCGATGGCGAGGATCATTTCAATTTCACAGTGAAGGTTGCTGTTTCTCCCATGTTTTTAAGCTGGGTCATCGGTTTCGGAAATAAGGCAAAGATCCTGTATCCCCAATCCGTTGCAGATCAATGCCGCGCTCTGTGTCAGGAAGCTATGAGCCAGTATTAAGGTCTGTATCCGGGCTTGCCAGACGGAAGGAATCAAACAGCTCCTGCCAGACCTCGGCAAGCTCCCCTGCCTTTGATTCATCCGCCATGACCGTGAGGGCATATAAGTAATTGCCGTCATCCAGCAGGCAGGCACGGCCCACCTGGATCTCCCCCTCGCCTGCAGCAGTCCAGACACATTCATACCGTTTCAGATCCGCCTGCCGGGTCTGCATCAGGGTCAGGTCCTCTTTCTCATGGCCGGTTACAGTGCGCAGTGCGTTTTCCAGATCCCCGGATGCCATGGTCTGAACGGTTACGGTGTAGCCATCACACAAATACAGCTTCCCTGCGTCCTGGCTTTGCAGGACTGTTACGCTGGCATCCTGCGGAATGTCTGCGATCACCTGCCAGGCAGAAGCCGAGACCGGCTGAACATACGCATCCGACAGGGTTTCAAGGGTCTGCTCCGCGCTGCAGCCTGTGAGCAGCAGCAACAGTGCCGTCAATATCCAACATTTTTTCACAAAATCCCCCTCCTGAAAGGTTCTGTTTATGCTGATCTACCTACTCATAATCAATGCACTTGGATTCACACTTATGCTTGTGGACAAGCAAAAAGCCAAAAAATCCCAATGGCGGATACCGGAAAATACATTGCTGGCAGTGGCCGTACTGGGCGGCACGCTGGGCTCGCTTGCAGGCATGGATATCTTCCGCCACAAAACGAAGCATCGGAAATTTTCCATCGGGCTGCCGGTGCTTCTTGTGCTGCAGATCGCGGCCGCTGTGGTCCTGCTATCCATATAAAATGAGGCTGTGAAAAACGCATATTTTTCCAAGGTGAATAAAAAGGCTTGGGAGGCAGCTCAAAAATCGAGCTGCCTCCCTCATTTTATCAAATTTCTGTTTGATGGTCTTGGCAAGAATGTATATTCTGAATACATTTTCAGGCTTCTTTACAGCCCCTTTTCATATGACGGTCAGTGTCAGAAGGGAGGACAGGAGCATGAGTATCCCGAAGATCAGCACGCTGGGGGTCGTAAAGAATGCCTTTACTGTCAGCGCCTCCGTTCGGTTTTCCCGGAAAAATGCCGTTATGTCCCTGCGCCGCAGGATCAGGATCAGGATCGCAGCCCCCAATGCCACATACAAGATCCCATTCTGCAGTACATCGTTCACACCCGCAGGCAGGACCTCAGACAGTCTTCCCATCAGCTCTGACAGCACCAGATTATTAAAGATATGCAGCACGATGGCCCACCAGATAGAATGTTCCACCGTTACATATCCCAGCACCAGTCCGATAAAAAAGGCAAACGGGATCTGGATCACATTTCCGTGGAACAGTCCAAACAGCAGCGCAGATGCAAAGATCGCAAACCTTTTTCCGTAGGGCTGCATCATCCGCAGGATCAGTCCCCGGCAAAGCAGCTCCTCCGCAACAGGTCCTAGGATCGTTACATACAGGAACATACTAAAGCCGGTGGTAGAAATACTTGCCGCTTCCAGCGCTGCTGTCGCCGACAGGCCGAGCAGATTGAAGAACCACTCTATCAGCGGTGCTACAAGCTGCAAAACCGTCTGCACGCTGATGAAAACACACAGAAGCTGCAAAAATATCCCCACAGTCATGGGTTTTTCTTTTGCAAATACCGTATCCCTCCAGAAGGGCAGCTTCTTCCAGGCAAGCACAATGATGCCGCCGATCGCCATAGCCAGCAGATAGCCCCAGCCATTGGCTGTTGCAAAATCCATTATCCGCTGGAACATTCCTTCCATGCTCCAGGAATTCAGGTGTGTGATCAGATATACGATCGCATCCAGAAGCAAAACGACCGTAACGGCAACATTCATAATGCCGTAATAGGCAAGCAACGTAAGGCCTGCAGGATTCATGCCCCTTCGCATCTGCTTCAGCCGTAATTTCTCGTCCATACTGCACCTCCATTTATTTATGATCGATCAACGCTTCCGCGCATAGCATACCATCGATGGCAGCAGACATGATGCCGCCGGCATAGCCCGCTCCCTCACCTGCAGGATATAAGCCTGCAAGACCGGCAGATTCTCTGGATCCATTTCTTATGATCCGTACCGGAGAAGAGCTGCGGGTCTCCGGTGCTGTCAGCACCCCATCAGGAGCAGCAAAGCCTTTGAGGTTTCCTTCCAGCATGGGAATCGCCTTTTCCAAGGCTTCCGTGATCCTCTCCGGCAGGCAGGTGTGCAGATCGCACCATGCCACACCGGGCTTGTAGGTAGGCTGCACCTTCCCCGGACCCTGACTTGGTTTCCCGCTGAGAAAATCCCCTACCCGCTGAGCCGGGGCACAGTAATTTCCGCCGCCTGCACGGAAGGCCGCTTCCTCAATTTCTCTTTGCCAGTACATTCCCGCAAGAGGACCTTCTCCGGGAAAATCCGCAGGCTCTAAGCTTACCAGAAGGGCGGCATTGGCATTGACCCCATCCCGGTCTGCATAGCTCATGCCGTTGGTAGCCACCCGCCCCTCTTCCGAGGCCGCCGCCACCACATAGCCGCCGGGGCACATACAGAAGGAATAGACCGTCCGGTCGTCCAAATGCTTTACCAGCTTGTAATCAGCCGGTGGCAGCACCGGATCGGCTTTCCCATACTGGGCCTGATCCACACTCTCCTGCAGATGCTCAATGCGCACACCCATAGCAAAGGGCTTTGCCTCCATGGGAACACCTATTTCGTGCAGTGTTTCCAGGGTATCTCTGGCGCTGTGTCCGATGGCAAGGATCACCTGATCGCAATCGATGATCTCTTCACCGTTCACCTCCAGCCCGGTAACCCGTCCATCCCTTTGCAGAATGTTCGTTACCTGTGCCTGAAAGCGGACCTGTCCGCCCAGGCTGATGATCCGCCGGCGGATATTCTGCACCACAGTCAACAGCACATCCGTACCCACATGGGGCTTGGCATCGAAGAGGATGTTCTCTC
>CAYLNV010000024.1:0-10514 GCA_964385085.1 uncultured Oscillospiraceae bacterium | reverse complement strand
CGTACTTCAGCAGGTGAGCCAGCATCTTGGGAGAGGTCAGGTCGTTGATGGCGACCACTTCGTAACCCTCAGCACCGAACATCTGACGGAAAGCCAGACGGCCGATACGGCCAAAACCATTGATTGCAACTTTAACAGACATATTGATTTCCTCCATTTTAAAACTTGCTGCGTCCGAACAGCATACTTACAAAATCAGGTCAGGATGTTAAAACCCTATACCATGCCATTATACAATAACATAATTTGGTTGTAAAGTAGATAAATCGCAAAAATCAACATTTTTTTATCGATTAAAATTGGTTAACTAAACCAAAAGGGAACTTACTTATTGTACGCAGCAGCAAAAAATTTGTTAATTTCGCTTTCAGTGGCTTGAATACTTCCCTGGAAAGTGCCGGGCTTGCCGCCGCCGCGGCCGTTAAATGCCTGGGTCAAGGATGCGCCCAAAGCCTTTACATCACCGTTTTTGCAGATCAGGCAAAAGCTGTAACCGGCCTCGTCTGACCCGGAGAAAACAGCGGCAGTTCCACCGCAGACCTCCCCGATGG
Source organism: uncultured Oscillospiraceae bacterium (assembly GCA_964385085.1). Classification (GTDB taxonomy): domain Bacteria; phylum Bacillota; class Clostridia; order Oscillospirales; family Oscillospiraceae; genus Faecousia. Next base: position 9,963 of record CAYLNV010000024.1, on the reverse strand, counting down.
CATCCGCCAGCTCCCGCACACCGGCAGAGGTCAGACCGTCCTCAAAACGGACCGCATCTCCCTTACCTGCATACCCTGCGGCAATGGCGGCAAAGAGCCGCTTTTCCAGACCGGCTGCCCGGAATTTTTCCGCGGCAAGCTGGTCGGCCATTTTCTGTGCGGCAGGGGCAGTTTCCGGCATTTTGGCAGAGAAAAGCTGGGAGACCTGACGGTTTTGCTCGAAGATCCGGCACATATAGTCATATGCCCGCTTGCCGCAGACCATTTCCAGCCGCACACCCTGATGAAATTTCACGCAGGAAAGAATTTTGATCAGGCCGATCTGTCCGGTGGCAGCGGTGTGGATACCGCAGCAGGCACAGCGGTCATAGCCGGTGATCTCCACGATCCGCACCGGCCAGGGAAGGGGCTTTTTGGTGCGGTAGCTTACCTGGGGCAGCTCCTCCGGGCTGGGGATCCAGCAGCGGATGGGAGCATCCTCCCAAACAGCCCGGTTGGCGGCCGCTTCCAGCTCCGCGAGGGCATCGGCAGGGATCGGACCGTCGAAGTCCACCTCCATGACCTCTTTTCCCACATGGAAGCCCACATTATGATAGCCGAATTTTTCGTAGATCAGACCGGACAGGATATGCTCGCCGGCATGCTGCTGCATGAGATCAAACCGACGCGCCCAGTCCAAATGACCGGTAACGGTGCTGCCAACGGGCAAGGGCTTGTCGCACAAGTGCAAAACGGTGTGCCCCTGCTCCTGCACATCCAGCACATTGGCATCCCCCAGTGTACCCACATCACAGGCCTGTCCACCGCCCTCCGGGTAAAAAGCCGTGGCATCGAGGTTAACATAATATCCTTTTTCGCAAGGCACACAACCTACCACCGTGGCGGAAAACTCCCGCAACAAACAGTCCTCGTAATATAACTTTCTGACTTCCATATAATTCTCCCAATCAGAGTAATTGAAAATTGAAAATGGAAAATTGAAAATTATGGTGCCCCCATTGGGGACATATTTTAAGATCATTTCCGAAGGAAATACCGAAATTGTCCATTGTCCATTGTCAATTGTCCATTCATTTTATCATATCGCGGTATGGTTTGCAAATCCTGGTCGAGTAGTTTTTGAAAGGAACTGCCAGTTTCGTGCTTTTTCTGTGGCAGTTGGGATTACAATGGAAAAACACAACGCACAAAGGAGGACAAGCCATGCAATGCCAAAGGCTGAAAACATATATGGAGACAGGACGGGTGGTGTTTCTGCCGGTCCGGTCTATCCAGCCGAACCCGGCGCAGCCGCGGAAGATCTTTCGGGAGGAAGCGCTGCAGGAGCTGGCAGAAAGCATCCGTCAGCATGGCATTTTGCAGCCTGTTTCCGTCCGCAGAGCAGGCACAGCATACGAACTGATCGCAGGAGAGCGGCGGCTGCGGGCGGGGATCCTGGCGGGTCTGACAGAGATCCCGTGTATCATTATGAATATGGACGACCGGGAGTCGGGCATGACTGCGCTGGTGGAAAATCTCCAGCGGCAGGACCTGGACTTTATCGAGGAGGCCAGAGGGATCAGCTTTTTGCTTACCCAGTGGTCCATGAGTCAGGAGCAGGTGGCCAGGCTTTTGGGGAAAAGTCAGAGCGCCATTGCCAACAAGCTGCGCCTGCTGCGCCATAGCGATCAGGTGCTGAATACCATCCGTCAGGCGGGGCTGACGGAGCGCCATGCCCGTGCCCTTTTGAAATTACCCACAGAAGTACAAAAAATGCAGGTCATCAGCCTGATCGAAAAGCTGGGCATGAGCGTTGCCAGAACGGAGCGGTACATAGAGGAAATGCTGGAAGCGCCACAGGAAAAGCGGACAAAAGTGAATGTCGGCGCATTTCTCAACAATCTGGACCACTCCCTTGCAAAGATCCAGCTTTCCGGTATCCCCGCTGTGTCCGAGCGGCGGGAAACCGACCGCCAGATCGTCCTGACCATCACAATACCGAAGTGATCGACAAGGTACTTCGTCCGCAGGACGCAGTACCTTGTATCAATTAAGGGTGTGCTGCAGTGTTTTGCAGCACACCCAACGGTTATCCAAGTAATACATCTGTTACCAGCATCACGCAAAAGCCCACCAGAAGGGCATAGGTCGCGCCGCGCTCACTGCCGTGGGCATGGGTCTCCGGGATCATTTCGTCGCTGATCACATAGAGCATGGTGCCGCCGGCAAAGGCCAGCGCAAAGGGCAGGGCCGCAGCGGAAATGCTTACCGCAAAGTAGCCCAAAAGCGTACCCAGAACCTCCACAAGGCCGGTGGCGGCCGCGATCAGGAAGGTCCGTTTCGGGGACATACCTGCTGCCAGCATAGGCCCGATAATGACCATGCCCTCGGGGATGTTCTGCAGGGCGATGCCCCCGGCAACCGCCAGGGCTTCCCCGGTATTTCCTGCGCCAAAGCCCACACCTGCGGCAATGCCCTCCGGCAGATTGTGGATGGCGATGGCGGTAACGAACAAGAGGATCTTATTCAGCTTTGCTGTTCCGTCCGGGTGATTTTCCTGATCCACACCGCTGAGCTTGTGCAGGTGGGGGATCAGCTTATCAAAGAGGTTCAAGCAGATCGCACCGCAGAAGATACCCGCAATGGTGATGAGCAAGCCGAACTGACCGCCGTATTCCACAGACGGCAGGATCAGACCCATGACCGCAGCGGCCAGCATCACACCGGCAGCGAAGGACAAAACGATATCACTGAATTTATGGGAGATGTTTTTAAAGGCAAAGCCTAAAACCGTGCCCAGCACGGTTGCGCCGCCCACACCCAGGGCGGTCAAAAGAACAAGCTGCATAAAAGCACCTCCTTAATAATGCAAAATGCAGAATGTAGCGTGCAAAATGATCGTGTCCGCGTTGCGGACGGATTTAGAATGTAGGGATGCCCGTCCCCGGGCATCCGCGGACACCCCGGGAGGGGTGTCCCTACTGTCAATTTTTAGTGTGCTGAGGAAAGCGGGCGCAGGGCGCTGTACTCGTCGAAGCGGGTATCGTAGAGCTGGGTTACAAACACCAGTTGGATCAGCGGGTCAGCCACACCGGATGCTTCCACAGCGGCAGAAATGCCGGAGGGTTCAATATTCTGGAGGTAGAGCCGACAGCGGCCCTCCGGGAGCGTAAAGGCGGTACTGCCCATAAAGGACACCGCAAAGGAATTTGTGGCGCAGGAGGAAACGATGGTATTGGCGGCGGTGGTCAGAGCCTGGGTCTTGTCGCCGTCAAAATAAATGTTATTGCTTTCCGGGATGGAAAATTCAGACAGGACCACCTCGTTAAAGCCAAGGCTTTTCAATTCGTTTACCACCTGGGTCAGATAGGTCAGCGTACCGCTGGAAGCGGGATTGAGCCAGTAGCAGCCGGCATCGTCCTGCCAGAGGTAGCCCCGGCTGGAATGGTGGATGCCGTCAATGGTATGGTTCAGTCCGTACTGCCGGTCCCGCAGGGCAGGCATACAGGCGATGGTATACATACCGCTTTTTTTCAGCCAGGCGATCAGCTCATCCATGGCTTCGATATCCACAGAGTCGCTGCGGTACTCGCTGACGGCGGAGGAATAGAAGAAGTTGCCGTGAATATTCTTTACGTTGATCATCACAGGCGTGCCTGCGGGCAATGCCTTAATATCCGCCTTCACCTGCTCGATATTTTCTGCCAGCGCGGAATCCTCCACATAGTAGCCAACGATCTGGGCCAGCTCTGTGCCTGCCTGAGCGGACATATCGTTGTAATTGACAACAATGGTCTCACCGGCTTCCGGTTCAACGACCGGCTCACCGGAAGGCACTTGCTGGGAAAGAGAAAAGTCGATCTTTGCACCGTCCTGGGTATAGATCACATACCGGCTCAGCCAGAACACCCAGCCTGCCCAAATAAGGGCGGCAATACAAAACAGCACCAATAGCGCAATTGCCAAGCGGCTCAGCGCCTGCCGGGTACGGTAGGGGATGTTCATAGGCTTCTCCTTCCGGCGCAGATACAGCGCCAATCTTCTTTTTGGTGAATTTCCTTTGCTTCCAGTCCGGCAGCGCGCAGCGCGTTCAGCACATCGGTCAGCCGGCTGTCCAGAATACCGGATAGGATCAGCTTGCTGTCATCGCTTAAAAACCGGGGAAGCACCGGAGCAAGACCGATGATCACATCGGCGACGATATTTACAAGGACCACATCATAGTGGCGCTGCATCAGGGCATCCATCAGGTGCCGGTCGGCGGTTACATTGCCGGTCAGGGCAGTAAATTCCGGGGAAGCAAAGCCGTTATAGGCGGCATTTTCCCGGGCGATGTCCTCAGCCTTGGGGTCGATGTCCACACCTACGGCAGAGCTTGCACCCAGCCGCAAAGCGGCAATGGAGAGGATCCCGCTGCCGCTGCCTAAGTCCAGACAGCTTGCACCGGGAAGCACTGCCTGCTCCATGGCCTCCATCACCATCTGGGTGGAAGCATGAGCGCCTGTACCGAAGGTCAGTCCCGGGTCTAAGATCACCGGCAGGCGGCCCTCAGTGTCCTGATCTGCCAGCCAGTAAGGAAGGACCACCAGACGGCTGCCGATATACTGGGGCGGGTAGTTTTCCTTCCAGCTTTCCTCCCAGTTGGTCTCTGCCATCGGGGAAACGGTCATTTCCAGCGAGCCTAAGCGGTCAGAGCCTTTTGCCCGCAGACCCTCCAGAAGCGTTTCCAGCCGGGCAAGACCGGCGGTGTCCGAGCGTTCCAGATATAATTTGATATGGGAAAGGCCCTGAAGCTGGGCCTGCAATGCTTCGTCGATATAATCCCAGTAGGCTTTGTTTTCATCCAGGAAGCTTTCGAATTCTGCCTGATCCTCCAGCACCAGATCCTCAAAGCCACCGGCAGTCAGTGCCGCTGCCACCTCTTCAATTCCGGTGGATGCGGTATCGATGGTAATTTCCAGCCACATAGCGTTCTCCTTCGGTCGTTTGTCCTTATTTTAGCGCAAACCGTGGCAGATGGCAACTAGAAAATAAACGGACAGCCGGTTATGGCATTTGCTGTAAGGGAAAAATTTTCACAGAGCCCTTCCTATTTTGGGAAAACTGATATATAATAAGGAAAACCAATTCAGTAGGAGAAGCTATGATCCAAACCTTTGAACGAATCCCCGGTGTGGTGCTGCGGTGCTACCGGTCCGATCGGTTTAAACAGGGCTGCCTGAGCGTGCAGTTTTTGCGGCAGATGAACCGGGAGGAAGCAGCCGTCAATGCCCTGATCCCTGCGCTGCTGCTGCGGGGCACGGAAAAGAGCCCGGACCTGCGGGCCATCACCCTTCGCCTGGACGATCTGTACGGCGCGGCGGTGGGAACACAGGTCCGTCGGGTGGGCGATTACCAGACCACCGGATTGTATTGCAGCTTTATGGAGGATGCTTACGCTTTCTCGGGAGACCGGGTTTTAGAGCCTATGGTAGAATTTCTGGGAGAAATGCTGCTGCAGCCGGTGCTGGAAAACGGGATGTTCCGGGAAGATTATGTGGAAAGCGAAAAGCGCAACCTGATCCTGGCCATTGAGTCTCAGCGCAACGATAAGCGGGTCTATGCCGCCGGACAGCTGCTGGAGACCATGTGCAGTCAGGATACCTTTGGCATCCCCCGGCTGGGCGAAACGAAAGAGGTAGAAAAAATTACCGCCCGCAGTGCCTATGACCATTATTGCAGGGTGCTGAAGGAAAGCCCTGTGGAAATTTTCTATGTGGGCGCAGCACAGCCGGAAGCCGTTGCCGACCTGATCGCACCATTGTTTGCAGGGCTTGAAAGAAATTATGTAAACCTGCCGCCTCAAACCGGATTTTCAGATCCGGCCACGGGAAGCCATACGGAAACCATGGATGTATCCCAGGGACGGCTGTGTATGGGCTTTGTTACCCCCATCACCTTGCGGGATCAGGATTTTGCTGCCATGCAGGTGGCCAATGTGCTCTTTGGCGGCGGCATGACCAGCAAGCTGTTTTTGCAGGTGCGGGAGGCCAGATCTCTGTGCTATGACATTGGCTCTGGCTATCAGGGCAGCAAGGGGATCGTTACGGTTACGGCCGGGATCGATTTTGACAAGGAGGAAGCGGTCAAGGCGCAGGTCCTGGAGCTTCTGGAAGAATGTCAAAGCGGAGAATTTACACCGGAGGAGCTGACCGCTGCCAAGCAAACGCTTATCAGCCAGCTTCAGGGTGTTCACGATGCCCCCGGCACGATCGAGGGCTATTATATGACAGGCGTACTCAGTGGAATGGATATGACCCCGGAGCAGTACAAGCTTGCGGTGGAAGCGGTTACCCCGGAGCAGGTCTCCCGGGCCGCCCGGACACTGACACTGCACACCATGTACTTTTTGAAGGGGGTGCGGTGATGGAGATCCGCAAGTATCCGGAGTTGAAGGAAACTGTGATCTGGGATGTGCTGCCAAACGGATTGACGGTGGCTGTAGTTCCCCGCCCGGGCTTTACCCGGAAGCTGTGCTATTTCGCCACGGATTTTGGTTCGATCCACACGACCTTTTCTTTGGACGGACAGACCCACACCGTTCCGGAGGGCATTGCACACTATTTGGAGCATAAGCTCTTCGATATGCCGGGCCGGGATGTTTCCGCAGAATTTGCCGCCCTGGGAGCTTCGGTCAATGCGTTTACGAGCTACGACATGACTGCCTACCATTTTTCCTGCACCGACCATTTTGAAAAGGCACTGGCACTGCTGCTGGAATTTGTATCTACACCTTACTTTACCAAGGAAAGCGTGCAGAAGGAGCAGGGCATTATCGGGCAGGAGATCAGCATGAACGAGGACGCACCGGAGACCAAGATCTTCGAGCAGTTGATGGAAGCTATGTACCGGGTCCACCCGGTCCGTGAGCCGATCCTGGGCACACAGGAGAGCATTGCCAGGATCACACCGGAAACCCTTGCCCTGTGCCATAAGGCCTTCTACCGGCCGGACAATATGCTGCTCAGCGTAGTGGGCGATGTGGATATCGAGCAGGTAAAGGCAATTGCAATGGATATTTTGCCTGCCGGACCTGAGGGAAAAACAGGATCTGTCCGGCATTGGCAGGAGGATATGACCTGCAAGGAAGCCTTTGTGAGCCGGTCTATGGAAGTGGCCATGCCTATGTTCCAGCTTGGCTTCAAGTGTGAGCCACTGGAGCGGGGGCGGGAAGCGGTCCGCCGGGAGGTCATAGGCGAGCTGGCGGCAGAAGCGCTGTTTGGAGAATCCTCTGCGCTTTATTTGAAGCTCTACGAAGAAGGTCTGATCGACGCATCCTTTGGCGGCGGCTTTGAGACCATCGAGGGCATGGCAATGCTCACCGCCAATGGCGACAGCGACCACCCGGAGGGTGTGCAAAAAGCCATTTTAGAGGAAGCTTGCCGCCTGACAGAGCAGGGGATCGGACAGACAGCGCTGATGCGGATGAAGCGCAGCGCCCTGGGCCGACGGATCAGAGGGCTGGACAGCTTCGATTCTGTGTGCTTCCGCATATGCGCCTATTATTTCTCGGGCTTTGATTATTTTGAATTCCCGGTGATCTACCGGGATGTTACCGAGCAGGAGATCCTGGACTTTTTGCGAAAAACCGTAACAAAGGACCGGATGAGCCTGTCGGTGATCTATCCAAAAAAGGAGGAAGGACAATGAAGTGGTGGGAGCATATTATCTCCTGGCAGAAGGAGTATAACCCGATCGAATTTCCTTCACTGGGATTGAAGGTAGATCCTATCAGCGATTTTACGCTGTTTTCCACAGTGAAGATCCATATGTACGGTGTGATCATTGGGATCGGTCTGCTTTTGGCGGTGATCTATGGTCTTCGCAGAGCGAAGCAGTTCGGTCTGACCCAGGATCATATCCTGGACGGTGTGCTGTGTATTCTGCCTGTTGCCATTATCTGCGCCCGGCTTTACTATTGCATTATGGAATGGCAGTCCTATGCATCCGATCCGGTTTCGGTTTTGTATATATGGAAAGGCGGCTTGGCCATCTATGGCGGTGTCATCGGCGCAGTGATCGGTGTGATGGTGTTTTGCAGGGTCAAGAGGATCAGCCTGGGCGCAACGCTGGATCTGGTCTGTCTGGGCTTTCTGATCGGACAAGCCATTGGACGCTGGGGAAATTTCTTCAACAGAGAAGCCTTTGGCTGTTACAGCGACGGCCTGCTTGCCATGCGCATCTCCGCGGCGAACCTGTCGATCCCCAAGGATGCATCGGCATGGTTTCTTTCCCAGTATGATCTGATGCAGCAGATGGCACAGGAAGGCGGCTACATGGGGATCCAGGTACACCCCACCTTTTTATACGAATCCCTGTGGAACGCAGCAGGCTTTGTGATCCTGCATTTCCTGTCCAAAAAGCGTAAATATGACGGCCAGATCGCACTGGGGTATGTTGCATGGTACGGTGCAGGTCGGGCCATCATTGAGGGCCTGCGGATGGACAGCCTGTATTTAGGCGCTTTCCGGATCAGCCAGCTTTTGGCGGCAGTGAGCTGTGCCGCAGCGGTGGGCGTGCTGATCTGGCAGGCATTCCGCTCCCATGATGAAAAAGATCTGTTTGTAAATAAAATCACAGCACAAGAAGCTGAAGAAAAAGAGGTAGAAGAAAATGAGTAAAAAAGGAATCGCAGTGGCAGGTAATTTGATCGTGGATATCCTGTATCCGGTCATGGGCTTTGCCAGACCCGGTGAGCTTAGTAATATTTGCGGCGATGTAGATATCGCCACCGGCGGCGCGGTGTGCAATAACATTATGGATATTGCAAGCCTGGATCCGGAGATCCCGCTGGTGGCATTGGGTCGGATCGGTGATGACGAAAACGGCCGCTATGTGCAAAAGCGGCTGAGCGAATTTAAGAATATCGACCAGCAGTATGTGAAAGTGGGCGGCACAACAGCCTTTTCTCTGGTGCTGGCTGACGAGATCACCAAGCAGCGGACCTTCTATGAATGTTCCGGTGTGAACGCGCAGTTCTGCGAGGAGGACATTCCCTGGGATAAGCTGGATGTGGATATGCTGCACATCGGCTATATCCTGCTGCTGAAAAAGCTGGACGAAGAGGACCCCCAGTACGGCACGAAAATGGCAAAGCTTCTGCATAAGGCCCAGACCATGGGCATTAAGACCTCCATCGATGTGGTCAGCGAGACCGGTGAGCGCTTCCGCAAGCTGGTCTGCCCGGCTCTGAAATACACAGACTATTGTGTGATCAATGAGGTGGAGGCCAGCGCCACCACCGGTATCGAGCTGCGGACCGAGGACGGAAAGCTCCTGAAGGAGAATTTCCCCGCTGCGCTGCATAAGCTGAAGGAAATGGGTGTGTCCACATGGGCAGTGATCCATTGCCCGGAGGTTGGTATGGGTCTGGACGAGAACAATAACCTTGTAGAAGTTCCCAGTCTGAAGCTGCCCGACGGCTGGATCGCCGGCACGGTCGGCGCAGGCGATGCCTTCTGCTCCGGTGTTACATATGCCGCCTGGAAGGGCGAGGACTTGAAGTCTGCCATCGAATTGGGTACGGCCAGTGCGGCCTGCTCTTTGTCCAAGCCCGGCTCCACTGAGGGTATGCGCACAGAGGCAGAGGCAAGAGCACTGTATGCGTCTATGCGGTAAATAAAACAGGGGTGTGCTGCATTTTTGCAACACACCCCTGCTTTTTGTTCAAGTTTGTTCCTGGTGGATCTTTTTTCTGTCCGATGGAGCAGCTCGGGAGGCACAATGACAAATTCATTCCGGTTCAGCGAAACCTCTCCGTCCTGCAGCCAGCAGGTGAAGGTATTACCGACAAAAAAGTGAAGCTCGTAGTAGCAGTGGCTATGTAAATAGGGTACACTTGCCTGCGTCTTTTTCAGGTCGATCTGAAAAAATGTAAGCTGTTTTTGTATGTCTGTAAGTTTCTTACGTTGTTTATCTCCTAAATCAAGTCCCATTCTCCCTGTT
>CAYLNV010000023.1:0-10572 GCA_964385085.1 uncultured Oscillospiraceae bacterium | reverse complement strand
CAATCAGCCGTAATGGACACGATATGCTGATAGTTGCCGCTGGTCTCACCCTTCAGCCACAGCGCCTGACGGGAGCGGCTGTAAAAGCAGGTAAGTCCCTTTTCCATGGAGATCTGCAGGCTCTCCCGGTTCATGTATGCCACAGTCAGCACCTTCTTGGTAATGGAATCCACCACCACCGCCGGGATCAGACCCTGTTCGTCAAATTTCAGTTTGTCAATGGAAATCATATCATAACCTCACAATAATCTGGTTGTTTCTCAATTCCTGCTTCAGATCCGGGATCTGGATCTGTCCAAAATGGAATACGGAAGCTGCAAGGGCCGCGTCAATGGTGGGGATCTCCCGGAACAGGTCCGTAAAGTGAGCGGTCTCGCCTGCGCCGCCGGAAGCGATCACCGGCACATTCACTGCCTCACACACCGCTTTGAGCATGGGAATATCGAAGCCCTGCTTCACACCGTCGGTATCGATGGAATTGACCACCACCTCGCCTGCGCCCAGCTCCACACCCTTTTTGATCCAAGCGATGGCCTCCATGCCCGTATCCTCTCTGCCGCCCTTGGCAAAGACCCGGAACTGGCCGTCCACCCGCTTAATATCCACTGACAGCACCACACACTGGCTGCCGTATTTCTGGGCGGCATCGTAAATAAGCCGGGGATCCCGGATCGCGCCGGAATTGACGCTGACCTTGTCTGCGCCGCATTTCAACACTCTGTCAAAATCCTCCACCGTATTGATACCGCCGCCTACAGTCAACGGAATAAAGATCTGGGAAGCCACCTGACGCAGTACATCCGTAAACAGCTTCCGTCCCTCGCTGGAGGCGGTAATGTCGTAAAACACCAGCTCGTCAGCACCGCGATCGGAATAGACCTTTGCCAGCTCTACCGGGGAGGAAACATCTGCAAGACCCTGAAAATTCGTCCCCTTGACCACCCGTCCGTTTTTAATATCCAGACAGGGAATGATTCGCTTTGTGATCATTTCGCCGCCTCCAATGCTTCCACAAGGTCGATAGCCCCGGTGTAATAGGCCTTTCCGATGATCGCACCATAGATGTCCATTTCCCGGAGCTTTCGGATATCCTCCATGGTGGAAACACCGCCGGAAGCGGTAATATCCAGCCGGAATTTATCCTGAAGGGCCTGATACAGCGCAAGATTCGTACCCTTCATCGCGCCATCCTTGGAAATATCGGTACAAATAATATTCCGAACACCGAGCCGTTCCATCTTCTGAAGAAAATCCTCCAGCGTAACCGCAGATCTTTCCAGCCAGCCTTTAATGGCAATGCAGCCATCCTTCACATCTGCGCCCACCGCGATCCTGTCTCCATACTTTTGGACCGCCGCCTGCAAAAAGGTCTCGTCGTTCACAGCAGCCGTACCCAGGATCACCCGGGATACCCCCCCATTGAAATACCGCTCCACGGTCTCCATACTGCGGATCCCGCCGCCGATCTCCACAAACAGGGATGTTTCCTTCGCTACCTGCTCCACGATGGCAAGGTTGGGCGTCGTTCCGTCCTTTGCGCCCTCCAGGTCTACCATGTGGATATGGGTGCAGCCCTTGCTTTCAAAATCCCTTGCGATCCGGATGGGGTTTTCGCTGTATACTGTCATATTGGCATAGTCGCCCTTATAAAGGCGCACGGCCTTTTTTTCGTAAAGATCGATTGCCGGGAATAAGATCATGGATTTTCCTCTCTTTCGCAAAAGGCCCGCAAAATAGCAAGGCCTGCCTGACCGCTTTTCTCCGGATGGAACTGACAGCCCATCACATTGCCCTTTTCCACAGCCGCAGTCAGCTCCCTGCCGTACTCAGCCGTGGCGATCACGCTGTCTGCACAATCGCTGGCATAGAAGGAATGGACAAAATACACGCAATCCCCCTCCTGAATGTAGCGCAGCAGCTTGCTTTCCTTGCAAAAATGCAGGGAATTCCAGCCGATATGGGGGATCTTCAATTCTTTCGGGATCGTGCCCTCCATGCCGATCACACTGCCCTTCAGCAGACCCAGGCCCTGATATTCCCCGAATTCATAGCTCTTCTCAAACAGAAGCTGCATCCCAAGGCAAATGCCCATGATTTCCTTGCCGGAGGCTGCCTGCTCCTTGATCAGCACATCCAGGCCGGAATCCCGCAGCTTTTTTGCCGCGTCAGCAAAGGCGCCCACACCGGGCAATATCAGCTTCTCTGCCTTTCGGATCACATCCGGGTCCGATGTAACCACCGTATCCGCACCGATCCGCTCCAGGGAGGAGCAAAGGGAAAAGAGATTTCCCACACCGTAATCAATCACTGCGATCATCCTAAGATCCCCTTTGTGGACGGAATTTCGTTGGCAAATGCCTTGTCGATGGCGACAGCCTTCTTCAGGCTTCTGGCAACGGATTTGAATGTACCTTCTATAATGTGATGGGAATTACAGCCGCATAGCTGCCGCAGGTGCAGAGTGATCCCTGCATCTCTTGCCAGAGCAATAAAGAATTCCTGACACAGCTCCGTGTCAAAATCTCCCACCTTTTGTGTGGGGATCTCCAGCGCATAATAGCAGCCGCCCCGTCCGGAAATATCCACTGCGGACAAGATCAGACTTTCATCCATGGCCAGGGTGGTGTCGCCGTAGCGGACGATCCCCTTTTTTTCTCCCAGAGCCTGCGCAAAGGCCTTGCCCAGGCAGATACCGATATCCTCAACTGTGTGGTGATAATCCACATAGGTATCGCCCTTGCAGGTAACAGTCAGGTCAAACCGGCCATGCTTGGCAAACAAGGTCAGCATATGGTCCAGAAAACCGCATCCGGTACGACATTCGGATGTGCCGGTGCCGTCTAAATTCAGTGTCAGGGAAATATCTGTTTCCCCGGTGGTGCGCTTGATTTGCGCTGTTCTCATGTTCTATGCCTCCAAAATCTCAGTGATATGCTCAATAAGCGTTTCCATCTGCTCCAGCGTGCCAATGGTAATGCGGTTGTACTGGGAAATGGACTTTTTTGCAAAGTGCCGTACCAGCACACCCCGCTTTTTCAGTTCTAAATACAGCCCTTCGCCGTCGATCTGCTCCGACTTCGCAAAAACGAAATTCGCCTTGGAATCCAGCACCGTGAAGCCCAGCCTCCGAAGCTGTTCTGTGGTCCATTGCCGGTTGCGGATAATGGTCCCGGCATTTTCCAGATAATAGTCGTTCTCCTCCAGTGCCGCAACCCCCGCAAACTCCGTCATGCGGTTGACATTGTAGGGATTGGTGGAATATTTGATGGTGTTCAGATCCGCGATCAGCTTTTCGTTGCCGATGCCAAAGCCCAGCCGGGCGCCTGCCATGGAGCGGGATTTGGAAAAGGTCTGGGTTACCAGCAGATTCTCATACCGGTCCACCAGCTTCACAGCACTTTCCCCGCCAAAGTCCACATAAGCTTCGTCGATGATCACCACATTGTCAGGATTGCTCCTGACGATATCCTCGATCTCCCCCAAAGAAAGGCACAGCCCTGTGGGGGCATTGGGATTGGCAATGACCACGGTCTTGCCGATCCCCATATAGTCCTTCGGGTCGATGGAAAAATCAGCCCTCAGGGGGATCTGGGTATAGGGGATATGATTAAGCTCCGCAAACACCGGATAAAAGCCGTAGGTAATATCCGGAAAGGCCAATTCCTCTGCAAAGGCCATGAAGGCAAAGTTCAGAACCTCGTCTGAGCCATTCGTTACCAGCACCTGCTGCGGCTTCACCCCGTAAACCTCAGCCAATTTTGCCCGCAGGGCAGTGCTTTCCGGGTCGGAATATAGCTGCAGCTTTCCGCACTCTGCTGCCACCGCAGCCGCAACACCGGGGGAAGGCGGGAATGGGGATTCGTTGGTATTCAGCTTCACATACTGCATATCCTTTGGCTGTTCGCCCGGGGTATACGGTGTCAGGGAAGCAAACTTATCTGTAAAAAATCTGCTCATTTCTTGTCCTCAAAACGAATGGTGGCGCTTTTTGCATGGGCATCCAGCCCCTCTTTGTGTGCAAAATAAGCAATTTTCCGGGCAACACCCTCCAGCGCGTCCGCCGTGTAGTAAGTAAACTGGGTCTTTTTCACAAAATCATCCACAGACAAGGGGGATGAGAACCGGGCTGTACCGCTGGTGGGCAGGGTGTGGTTCGGACCTGCAAAGTAATCGCCCAGGGCTTCGGGGCAATACTTGCCCATGAAGATAGAACCGGCATGCTTGACCTTGTCCAGATAGTCAAAGGGATTATCCACACACAGCTCCAAATGCTCAGGGGCAATGCGGTTGGCAATGTCGATGGCCAGCATCAGGTTGTTTTCCGCCACGATGATCTTGCCGTTATTGTCGATAGATGCCCTTGCGATCTCTGCCCGGGGCAGCAGCGGGATCTGGGCTTCCAGCTCCTTGCTGACTTCCCCGGCAAACAAGTAGCTGTCTGTAACCAGCACTGCGCTTGCCATTTTATCATGCTCCGCCTGGGAAAGCAGATCTGCCGCCACGAAGCGGGGATCTGCGGTGGCATCTGCCACGACCAGGATTTCACTGGGGCCTGCGATCATGTCGATGGCGACCTTGCCAAAGACCTGCTTTTTCGCCTCTGCCACATAGGCATTGCCGGGACCCACGATCTTATCCACCTTGGGGATGCTTTCCGTGCCGTATGCCAGCGCAGCCACCGCTTGCGCACCGCCCACCTTAAAGATCCGGTCCACACCGGCAATTTTCGCCGCCGCCAGGATCACCGGAGCCACCTTGCCATCCTTGCCGGGAGGGGTTACCATGACGATCTCCGCACAGCCTGCGATCTTGGCAGGAACGGAGTCCATCAGCACAGTGGAAGGATAAGCGGCAGTGCCGCCGGGAACATACAGGCCCACCTTTTCTATGGGGGTTACCTTCTGTCCAATAACCACGCCGTCCTTATGATTGAGCAGGAAGCTGTTGCGCACCTGCTTCTCATGGAAGGCCCGGATGTTGGCAGCAGCCTCCCGCAAAATATCCAGAAATTCCGGTTCTACGGTGGCAAATGCCCCGTCGATCTCATCCTGCGTGACTTCCAAGGAGGCAAGCTGTACCCCATCAAATTTGGCTGCGTAGTCATATAATGCCTGATCACCGTTTTGGATGACATTGGCAATGATCTGTGCCACTACACCCTCAACATTGGTATCGATATTGCTCCGGGCGAAGATCTCACTGTCTGCGACCTGCCCGTAATTAAAAATCTTAATCATGTGCTTCCACCTGTTTTCTTACCTGGCGCAGCAGCTTTTCGATCTGTGCGCTTTTAAACTGATAGCTTGCTTTGTTGGCAATGAGCCGTGCGCTGATAGGCACAATGGTCTCAATGACCTCCAGATCATTTTCCTTCAGGGTCGTGCCGGTCTCCACAATATCCACGATCACATCAGAAAGGCCCAAAATGGGCGCGATCTCAATAGAGCCGTTTAAGTGGATGATATCAATATCCCGCCCCTTGGACAGATAGTGCTTCCGGGCGATGCCGGAGAACTTGGTGGCTACCCGCAGCGTGCGGTCCGTATTGTCGCAGAAGCCCTTCCTCGCCGCCACTGCCATGCGGCACTTGCCAATATCCATATCCAGAAGCTCATACACCTCCGGCTGGTACTCCAGCAGAATATCCTTGCCGGCCACACCAATATCCGCAGCGCCCCGCTCCACATAGATGGCAACGTCCGACGGCTTCACCCAGAAGTATCTCACACCCACCTGTGTATTTTCAAAGATCAGCTTGCGGCTGTTTTCCTTAATGGAATCGCAGGGAAAGCCCGCCTTTTCAAACATGGCATAGACCTTTTCCCCAAGCCTGCCCTTGGGCAGTGCGATGTTCAGTACATTTTCACATTCTGCCGGTGCTTCCATGGTCATATCCAGCATATCCAAGTACACGGCAAAGCCCACGGCGCTGCTGCTGTGCTTCATCTTCTTCATCAGCTTATCATACTGTCCGCCGGACAGCACCGCAGAGGGCACACCCTCCACAAAGCCCTTGAACACAATGCCGTTATAGTAGTTAATGTCGCTGATCACAGAGAAGTCCACCTGCAGCATATCCCGGATCCGGGAGTCCTCTATGGAATCGATCAACAGAGACAGCCGGTGCAGGGATTCTGTGTTGCAAAGCCCCTCCAGCTCCCTGATCAGTCCGGGCAAAACCTGCTGTGCAGGACCGGCTGTGCGAATCAGGCAGGAAAGGATCGCCATCGGCTTTTCCGGGATCCCCAGCTTCCTCAGGCCCGCTTCATTCTTTTCCTCCACACATTTCAGAATATCAGCCGTTTGAATACCGGACAGCTCCTCACTGCCGATCACCTGAGACAGCAGATCCAGATCTGTAATATTCAGCACGCTGGCTGCGGAAATATTCGTTAAGCTCTGTGCTGCCAGCACCAGGACCTGCTGAACATCCTTCCCGGTAATATTGCCGATACACTCCAGGCCTACCTGCATGATCTCCTTATAGCTTTGATTGCCCTTAGAGATCCGGTACACATTTTCATTATAAAACAGCTTCTGCACACCGTCATTGCGGTCTTTGATATTTTTAATGATAGACAGGGTTACATCCGGCTTCAATGCCATCAGCTTGCCGTTGGTATCCGTGAAGGTGATCACGCTGTCGGATATCAGAAAATCCTTATTTTTTGCATACAGGTCATATTCTTCAAACTTGCTCATTTTATACTGGGTATAGCCGTAGCTGCGGTAGAGCGCCCGCAGGCCAAATATGACCTTTTCCTGAAAACTAAGCGACAGCTCCATTAGATCTCCTCCGATAAGGAAAGCTTTTCGATGGCTGCCTTGTAGCCACCGCTTCCATAGTTCAAGCACTTACTGACTCTGCCAATGGTGGCACTGCTTACCTCCACCTGCTCCGCGATCTTCTGATAGCTAAGCCCTTTGGACAGAAGGATCGCTGTGTCCAGCCGCTGGGACATATCCAAAATTTCCTTTATGGTGCAAATATCTTCAAAATATGCATAACACTCTTCCAATGTCTGCAGGTTGAGAATGGTCTGGAATAATCTGTCTACTGACTCGCAATGGATCTTTTGCATAAAAGCCACCTCTTTTAAAAATTACTTTCATATGCTACCACTTTATCGAACTAAAGTCAAGTATAAATTCGCACTTACCCGCTCCTTTTTATGTTTTGCCGGAAAGTCTATCGATCATATTTGCAGGGACAACACCGAAAGATCATTGCGCACAAAAAAGGCTTGCCGGTTGGGCAAGCCTTTTTCCTTATCCTGAGATCTCAGGGATTCAGCGTAACGGTATCATCTGCAAAGTCATCTGCCATCCAGTCATCGCTGTCATAGGCGCGCATGGAGAATTCAATGGACTCGATTTCTGTGATCCCATTTTCCTCCAGTGTGCTGTCGCTCCAGGACATTGAAGTAAACGCACATTTCCCCGGGTCCACTTCATAAGCAAAGAACGGATCTGCCATAAAACCGTTTACAGAAGCATCATCTACGCTGAACATAACGGTCTTGTCCGTCTTGTTTACCAGGAACAGGTTTACGGTATAGCCCCAGATCGCGTCCTCCTCATAGCCAATGGCAATGGCAGTTACATTATCATTGTCGATCAGGATCTGATCGGTATCCAGCGGGCTTCTGGTGTAGGCGGTTGCCTTTCCTTCCCCGTAGGGATAAATATGAACGGTCTGTGTGGCTACGGGATCTGCAGACCAATCATCAGAATCATACACGCGGAAATTCAGTTCAATATCAGTGTAATCCCCAATATCAGCCTCGATCATGCTGTCCAAAAAAGTAATGCTTTCGTTTGCCTTCTTTCCGGCCGCCACCTCAGATGCAAAAAGCGGGTCAGCCATCACACCGTTAATAGATGCAGAGGTTACAGAGAACATATAAGTCTTATCGGCAGATTTGTTTTCCAGATACGCTTTTAATGCATAACCCATAAAGTCATCAGGATCAATACCGGTGATCTTAATGCAGCATTGATCGTTATCAACGGCAACGACCTCTTCAAAGGAAATCTCATTTCCCTTGGTTTCAGGCTGTGCGGTCTCGTCGACGGGAGCGGCTGTCGTATTGTTCTCACTGCCGCTGATACCGGTCTTAGGTGCTTCTGTCGTGCCGCAAGCTGCAAAAGAAAGAAGCAGTGCAATTGTGAGGATCATCAGTGTAATTCTTTTCATATCATATCTCCTTTTAAAGTATAGTGCTATAACCAAACGGTTATAATACAAGGTAATTATATACTATCCGTGATACCATGTCAACACCAAACGGTTATGAAAGAAGGACGCTGATGTGGATAATTATTACCCCAGATTAAAGGATCTGCGGGAGGATCGCGACTTTTCACAACAACAAATTGCAGATTATCTGGATATGAAGCAGCCCCAATACAGCCGCTATGAACGGGGCTTGCGGGATATTCCAACGGATGTTTTGATCCGTTTAGCCCGGTTATATAAAACTTCAACTGACTACATTTTAGGCCTGACAAACGATTCCAAGCCCTATTACAAATAAAAGCGTGTGCCGCAGCACACGCTTTTCGTTTGTTTAAGGGGCGATCGGGGATCGCCCGCGGGCGGCTAATAGCCGCCCCTACAAATGATGGATTTTTGCATTTTGCAACAGACCCTTTTTGTTTAAGGCTGTTTTCCGATGTAGGCGAGGATACCGCCGTCTACATAGAGCACATGACCGTTGACGAAGTTGGAAGCATCGCTTGCCAGGAACACTGTCGGGCCTACCAGATCCTCCGTTGTTCCCCAACGACCGGCAGGTGTCTTGGACAGGATAAACCGGTCAAAGGGATGGCGGCTTCCGTCAGCCTGCCGCTCCCGCAGGGGCGCTGTCTGCTCGGTGGCAATATAGCCCGGGCCGATGCCGTTGCACTGGATGTTTGCCCCGCCGTACTCAGCGCAGATATTTCGGGTGAGCATTTTCAGACCGCCCTTGGCGGCAGCATAGGCAGAGACCGTCTCCCGACCCAGCTCACTCATCATAGAGCACACATTGATGATCTTGCCGTGGCCCTTGGCGATCATATCCGGAAGCACCGCCTTGGCGCAGATAAAGGGTGCGATCAGATCCACATCGATGACCTTGGAAAAATCCTCCACGGTCATATCTGTCATAGGGACCCGACGGATGATACCTGCATTGTTCACCAGAATATCGATCACACCTACCTCCTGACGAATCCGGCTGACCATATTCTGCACCGCAGTTTCATCTGTTACATCGGCTGCATACCCTCTGGCATCCACACCCGCCTGCCGGTATGCTTCCATTCCCCGCACCATGCTATCCCTGTTGGAGCTGTTAAAGCAAACGGTCGCCCCGGCCTGTGCCAGACCCACACCCAGCGCAAAGCCAATGGAATGAGCGCCACCTGTAACCAGTGCCACCTTGCCGGTTAAATCAAATAAATTCATATTCTTCCTCCGCAGATTGTTTTCTGAATATTATTATCCTATATAAAGAACCTGTTTGTCCAGTAAAATTTTCGCCGGGTTTGTAGGGGCAGTGTCCCTCCCCTACAAGCGGAAAGGTTTATCGTGGAGCCAAAGATAACCCAGCACATCTCTAAGCGGGCCACTATATGCCCATATAGGTGTTTTTTCCATATAGGTTCGCACAAACAACTGCATATCATCATAAGAAAGACTTTCCATATATTCCCGGGAATATATTTTCCGGAATTCCAATGCAAATATGCGCCAATGCAGCACATAGTCACGCAGCTCCATTGCATCGGTAGATTTGGCTTTTCTCCCCATCCACCAGCGATATCCTTTCTTAGGATACGCTTTCAAATCATCCAAAGGCATTTTCACCATATACTCATAAAGTGTTCGCCCATTGCGGTACATAACAATATGGTGCAGTTGATAGTCTTCCTTGTCCGACAGGTCATACTTACTCATTGTCGATCCTCCTCTTCATTTCTATCTATAACTCACTATAGCCCGATTACGGGCGATTGTCAATAGACGGATGATGTAATACCCTAGACTTAGCATTACAATCGGAGGATGCAAAGTATGATCGTTTTTGATCGACTGTGGGTTACGATGAAAAGGAAAGGCATCTCACAATATAAGCTACAGAAAGACTACGGATTTAGCAGCGGGCAGTTAGACCGCCTGCGTAAAAACGATAATATCAGTACTTATACACTGGATAAACTATGCCAAATTCTTGACTGTGAACTTGAGGATATCGCACAGGTTATAAAGGAAACTAAATAACAAACGGCGGGGGCTTGCTCCCGCCGAATTTGTCAACTGTCAATTGTCAATTAAAAGGGCGCGTTGCAAAATGAATGCAACACGCCCTAAAACTATGCAATTGTCTACATCCTGCGGATGTAGGGGCGGATACTATCCGCCCGCGGGCGACTATTAGTCGCCCCTACATATTCTATCGGAAATTTTGCGCATTTTGTAACGCGCCCTTTGCATTATAATCAGGCCTTGCCGGCGCAGCCCAGAACGTTCACCAGCTTGTGGCGAACCAGTTCCTTGATGTTGGCACGGGCGGGCTTCAGGTACTC
>CAYLNV010000022.1:0-10591 GCA_964385085.1 uncultured Oscillospiraceae bacterium | reverse complement strand
CAAAGGCAAATGCGGTGGGATCCCATGCAGTATAACCTCTAGCTTCAAAGGTAGCACGCAGACCACCGTTGGGGAAGGAGGAGGCATCCGGTTCTCCGCAGACCAGAGACTTGCCGGTGAATTCCATAATAACACTGCCGTTCTCCGCAGGTGTAATAAAGGAGTCGTGCTTCTCAGCAGTAATGCCTGTCATAGGCTGGAACCAGTGTGTATAATGGGTTGCGCCCTTTTCTATGGCCCAGACCTTCATAGCTTCTGCGATCTCATTTGCTACGGAAAGCTCCAGGGGAGTATTGGTCTCAATGCAATGCTTCCAGGATCGGTAGATTTCCGGCGACAAGCGCTGCTGCATAACGGCCTCGTTAAACACATCACTGCCAAAGATCTCTGGTACATTTTTTAATACACTCATGGCGATCCTTCCTTCCTGTAGGGTCAAAAATATCTCAAAATAAATTCTATGCGATAATCTAAAAAAATGCAAGTCCTGAATTGAGAAAATTTCACGCAGAACAGAAATCCCTTGTATAATGCAACAAAGGCCCGGTATGCAAGTTGAAAATAAAATTATTCATATTGCCATCTTGCGTTTGCTGTCAATAAGGTGTATAGTATACCTATCATATATTTTTCGGATTTAAGGGGATGAATAAGGATGAGCTTGTATTCTTCCATGTCAAAAGAGGAATTGGAACGAGAGTACCGGGCAGTCTGCGCCCATTATGATTTTTGCAAGAATGAAGGACTGAAATTGAATATGGCTCGTGGCAAGCCTGCAAAAAAGCAGCTTGATATGGTCAGTGATCTGCTGAATGTGCTGTCCGGTCCGGAGGATTGTATCGATGATGGGATCGATGTCCGCAACTACGGCGAGCTGGAAGGTATTCCCAGCGCCAGAAGGTATTGGGCGGAGATCCTGGATTGCAAGCCGGAGCAGACGTTTATCGGCGGTTCTTCCAGCTTGAATTTTATGTTTGATGTGATCTCCCGTGCTTATACCCATGGACTTCCTCACAGTCCCCGACCCTGGTGCAAAGAGGAAAAGGTCAAATTCCTGTGTCCCAGTCCCGGTTACGACCGCCATTTTCGCGTAACGGAGTTTTTTGGTGCAGAGCTGATCCTGGTTCCTATGAAGGAGGATGGTCCGGATATGGATCTGGTGGAGGAGCTGGTGAAAGATCCCCAGGTGAAGGGCATCTGGTGCGTGCCCAAGTACTCCAATCCGGATGGTATTATTTATACTGACAGTGTGGTTCATCGGTTTGCCAATTTGAAGCCTGCTGCGCCTGATTTTGCGATCATGTGGGATAATGCCTACTGCGTGCATGAATTTGAGGGTGATTATGTACCGTTCCCGGATATTATCCGTCTGTGTAAAGAGGCTGGCAGACCGGATATGGTATATGAATTTGCATCTACCTCCAAGATCACCTTTGCCGGTGCTGGTTTTTCTGTAATGGCCAGCTCAGTCGATAATATTGCTTATTTCACAAAGCTGTTTGGTGTGCAGACCATTTCTCAGGATAAAGTTAATCAGCTTCGCCATGTTCGTTATTTGAAGGATAAGGCGCACACCCTTGAAATTATGAAGGAGCACGCAAAGCTGATGGCACCGAAATTCCGCACGGTTGCCAATGCGTTAAATTCTCAGATCGCACCCTGCGGCATTGCACGCTGGAATCAGCCGAAGGGCGGTTACTTTGTCAGCCTGTTTACTATGCCGGGAACGGCTGCAAGAGCCTTGGATCTGTGCAAGCAGGCCGGTGTGGAAATGACAGGGGCGGGTGCTGCCTATCCTTATGGCAAAGATCCGGATGACAGCAACATTCGTATTGCCCCCAGCCTTCCCCCTGTGGAGGAGCTGGAAAAGGCAATGGACGTATTCTGTACCTGTCTGAAGCTTGCTGCCCTGGAGAAATTACTGGCCAACTGATGATACCGAAAGGAGCGATCCTATGTCTGGTGAAAAGGAATTGTTCTATGAAAAGCAGGGGAAACTGCTTGTGAAGAACCTGCAAAGCCGTCATTTTGAGGCATATTACTGCCGCAATTGTGAGGAAGCCCTGGATCAGGCTCTTGCGCTGATCCCGAAGGGTGCTTCTGTTGGCTGGGGCGGCGCTTTGTCTGCTACACAGATCGGTCTGATGGATGCTTTAAAAAGCGGTGATTTTCAGGTGATTGACCGGGATACTTATGAAGATAAGGACGCTGCCATGCGGGACTGCCTGTGTGCGGATGTATTTCTTACCGGTGCGAACGCGTTGAGCCTGGACGGGCAGATGGTAAACATTGACGGAACGGGAAACCGGCTGGCGGCTATTTGCTATGGTCCAAAATCTGTCATTGTGGTTGCAGGCATGAACAAGGTTACGAATACCCTGGAAGATGCGATCATACGCGCACGAACAGTCGCTGCGCCTATGAACCAGCAACGGTTTTTGCGGGAAGCGCCGTGCAGTCAGACGGCTGCTTGCAGCGACTGTAAAAGTGAAGGCTGTATCTGCAATCAGATCCTGTTGAGTCGCAATTGCCGTCCGGCAGGCAGAATTAAGTTTATTCTGGTTGGAGAATCACTTGGTTTTTAAACCCAGAGGAGGTGCTTCCGGATGGATAAGCTCCGGTCCGTGCTTTTAAGGTATAAGGATATGCTGTTATATCTTGTGTTTGGCGTGCTGACCACTGCGGTCAATTATTTGGTCTATTATCCGCTTTATAACCTGCTTGGAATATCAGCAGCAGTCAGCAATATGGCCGCTTGGATCGTTGCAGTGCTCTTTGCATTTGCCACCAACAAGCCCTTTGTATTTAAAAGCAATGATTGGTCCTTAAAGACACTGTGGACTGAGTTTTATAAGTTTCTTCTTTGCCGCGTGGGATCCGGTGTTTTGGAAACCCTGTTTCTTCTTGTAACAGTTGATATCCTTAAGCTGGGCGGAAATATTATGAAGCTGATCATCAGTGTCGTTGTAGTGGTTTTGAATTATATTGCCAGCAGGCTGTTTGTTTTTAAGAAGTAGTAAAACCCCGGATAACCGGGGTTTTACTATGAAAAATGGAAAGAAAAAGAAATTTGAAAAATACTATATCTTTTTTTCTGTTTTTGTGGTAGAATGTCTTTAGCTTTGATTACCAAATAGAGAAAGCATAGAATAAGGAGTTTATTATGAATACTTCTGCTTTTGAGAATTACGAATCCTCTGTGCGTTCCTACTGCCGTCATTTTCCTGCAGTGTTTACTAAGGGAAAGGGTGCAATGATGTACGATGAAGAGGGCAATGGATATATTGATTTCTTCTGCGGTGCAGGCGCACTGAACTACGGTCATAACAATGACTATATCCGCAATAAGCTTATTGAGTATCTTCAGGCGGATGGGATCCTTCACGGTATGGATATGTATACCCCTGCCAAGCGGGAATTTCTGGATACCTTTCAGGAAAAGATATTAAAGCCCCGTGGTATGGATTATCGGGTGATGTGCTGCGGTCCTACGGGTACGAATTCTGTGGAAGCTGCACTGAAGCTGGCCCGTAAGGTAACCGGCCGTTCCAATATTTGGGCCTTTATGGGCTGCTTCCATGGCATGACGCTTGGCTCATTGTCCTTGACAACAGAGGCTTATGCCCGCAATGCGGCAGGTGTCAGCCTGACTGACTGCACCCACATTCCTGCGCCTTATATGTTCCCGGAGCTGGATGTGATCGCATATATGCAAAGAATGTTGGACGATGATCACTCCGGTGTTGCCAAGCCTGCTGCACTGATCATGGAGACGGTGCAGGCAGAGGGCGGTATTTATCCCTTCAGCCCGGAATTCCTCCGTGATTGCCGTAAGTTCTGCGATGATAACGATATTTTACTGATCGTAGATGATATTCAGGCAGGCTGCGGCCGTACCGGCACATTCTTCTCCTTTGAGCGTGGCGGTATCCAGCCGGATATGGTTACTCTGTCTAAGTCTATCGGCGGTATTGGTATGCCCATGGCATTGCTGCTGATCCGTCCTGATAAGGATATCTGGAAGCCTGCTGAGCACAATGGAACATTCCGCGGCAATCAACTGGCCTTTGTTGCCGGAAAGGCTGCAATTGAGTATATGGTAGAGCATGATTTGGACAAGGAAGCTGCCCGAAAGGGTGCGATCATTGAGGCATTTATCCGCAATGAGATCCTTCCTTTAGATCCTCGCCTTTCGCATCGTGGCATTGGCATGATGTGGGGCATCGAATGTGCCGGTGCCGGCGGCGATCCCTTCAGTGAGGCGATCATTGAAGCCTGCTTTGAACGGAAGTTGATCCTGGAGCGCGCAGGACGAGACAGCAGCGTTGTAAAGCTGATGCCTACACTGGTTATTGAAGACGATGTTCTGCTGAAGGGTCTGCAGATCGTCAAGGAAGCCTTTGTTGAAGTTCTTTCCAAGTAAATATTGACATCTAGCACAGTGCACGGTTCTGTGTGTTAAGAGGGGACGGTCCTGTTGTCCCCTGAGGAAAAGGATGATTTCCAAGCATAATTAACAACTTTGGCGGGGAGCGCATTTGCGCTCCTCGCCAAGTTTTGTTAATCAATGTATTCCCGATATACGCGCTTATTTAAAGCGCAAATCGCTTCTTCTGTTGCTCCGTGGATATGCTGTGCGATCTGATCCAAATGACGGTTATCCCGAATTAGCAGAACTATGTCGTCAGTATGGACAGCTTCATCTACCAGCACCAGGGTAATATCCATTGTTACTGCTACGATGGGATAGGGCTTGTTTCCAATATATACTTCGCGACCGATATTTGTTTTTGAAAATCCGTCGCCGAAGCCGATTGGAATTGCCGCAATTCGTTCGCCATCTTTCTGAGCTGTATAGGCATGGGAATAGGCAACACTTTGACCCTTTTTTAAAGTGAACACAGATAATACCTTGCTGGAAAGCCGGAATGTATTTTCAAGTTCAGTATCTTCTGACTCAATTGCATACATAATATTTCCCAAACGGCAGGCATTGCAGTAGGGGAGCTTCTCCATACGGGGCAAGGTCAGACTACAGCTAATACTGACCATATCCAGCTCGGATAGGTCAATTCCGTTGGTCATAGCTTCAAAGCACTCGTATTCTTTCCGGGTCTCATCCGGAGATTCGCCATTGTAGCTGTGGAGATACACCCCTTTTAAGTGGCATTTTCCCTGCTTGAGGACGTTATATATGGCATGGAAGCCTTCTATTTCTGTTGGTCCACCCAGGATATCACTGCCGCCATTGGCCCGAATGAGCACATCCAGACCTGCCACCTCAGAAGCAGCTTTTGCTTGCTCCAAATTGGCAACCGTTGCGATCAGATGGTGTGCAGCCAGCACCGGAAGAAATGACGGCGCAACCGGGGTAAACAGCAGGATGGGAAGCTCAGGATAGCTTTCCCGTAGGGAAAGACCTTCTTCCAAAAGACTGGCAGCAAGACAGTTTGCACCACCGCTCAGCATGGCATCGATAACCTGATCACCGCGGTAGCCGTAGCAGTCAGCCTTAACAACGGCCATATAGTACTGATAACCGGGATATTTTTCAATGATCCGACCGGTGTTGCGCTTGATCGCGCCCAGATCAATGGTTGCCTTTGTAGGACGGTACGATCTCATATTTGTTAGTCCAGTGCCAGACCCGGCTGCTGGAATTCCTTTCTTTTACATTCATAGCTCTGATACAGAGCCTCGGAATGGGGAAGTTGGGGCGCTTTGATGCCAAGCTGTGTCAGCAGCCACTTTGAAAAATCGGGGTTTGACACCAGCAACGGTCCAAGGAGATATGTGGCAATGACACGTCCCTGACGAATACCTTCTAAACTTGTATTGGGCGCAGAGCCGGTGCCGATCTCCACCTGACACATTGCCATTTCTTCCGTGATTCCGTAAGTTTCGGAGAAACGGCTGGTGTAGCCGAGCAATGTCATGTTCTCAAATTTGGCCTGGATCAGGGTGTTGAACCGATTAGGTGCATGACGGACCGTGTAGGTGTTATAGATACCAAGACCGTCCAGTTTAGAGCCGTCCTCACGCTGGATATATTGACCGAACAGCTCCATTGCATTTCCCAGCAGCAAAAATAAAGTTTTGCCACTCTGGAATTTCTCTGCAATTTCTTCCTTCCACTGCGTCAGCCGCTCCAGGATCCGTTCCTGACTGGCTTCACTCATGGAATACATGCAGCAAAGATCCACATCCTCATTTAAAAAGTAAGGCTTGTCGTTAAGCTGTGTAAATTTAAATTCAGCTTCCGGTAAGCATTTCTGTAAAAACAGCGTGTTGCCTTTATCTCCGTACAGACAGCACAGCTCCGAATATAGGATTTCAATTCTCATTGTGTGCCTCCAGCTTCTTCAGGAGCTTGTCCTTCATTTGACAGGAAAGGGAATAGGTGGATGTGTCGTAAAGGATATAGACAGAGTCGATCTTGTCCGTCTGGATCAGGTCAATACCGTCCATTTCATTTTCGCAGCAGAAGATCCTTTCTTCCGGCACACCGGCCAGAAGCAGACGTACCTTGTGATCATAGCAGCGCGGGCCGGTGGCAAGGACCTGGTTGACACCCTCCCGTGTCAGGAATTCGTAGTCAACATCATAGATCCAGCCTGAATATTCCACACTCTTTTTGCGGTCGTAGGCATCATCCACCGCCAGAACGACGGCTTTCTTACCGGGCTGACTGGATACATAATCAAAGGTCCGACAGGAGGAAATGCAGCTTTGTCCTTTGCTCATAGCCTGCACCACTGTTACACCGCCGGCCTGAACATGGTTCAGCCGGGAGTCCGGAACTTGTATTTTTTCAACCATTTCACGGACCTGCTGACCATTGTAGCCCAGCTCCAGCAAGGTGGCGATAACGGTCAGCTCATTGTAAATATTAAAGGTAATATCGCTGATCAGCGGAAACACAGTCTCTTCCTGTCCGTGGCGCAAGGTCAAAAGCATATGCTCTGTATCAACATTTGTTACAAGATAATCCGCATCCATTGAATGGAAATCACAGCCGGGGCATCGTCCGTAACCAATATGATGATATCGCAGATAATCATACTGCAGCTTCGTTCCACACTTGGGGCAGAGGGTGTAATCAGCAACGATGTTCACGGGCTCTGTAATATCGGAATCCAGCTTGCCGATCCCGTAAAATACACGGCTGTTATTGGCTTTGAGCATACTGCTGCAAAGCTCGTCTGCGTTCAGGATCAGCTTGGTGGTGTCAGGGCAGTAGGTGTCGATGACGCTGAAAATATAATCCGGATGGGCATTTCGCTTCAGAGAGTCCCGGAATAGATTGGTTACCACCAGATGATCCGGCTTGATATAGGGCAGGATCAGCCGGGAAGCCCGCTCATCGACTTCAAATACGGTAACATCTACCTTGCATTTACCGAAAATATTCAGGCTGTTTAAAAGGTTTGTGGTGCAGCCGGGAACGATGTTGGAACCGGTGCGGTTATTCACAACCTTCTTACCGTCGGCCCGTAGGGCATCAGTGAGCAGATTGGAAACAGTGGTCTTGCCGTTTGTACCGGTTACACAGATCGCCAGAGGCGCTTTAGGCGCTCTGGATAAAAAGTCAGGACAGAATTTGAGTGCGATCACACCGGGGGTGTGAGAGCCGTCCCTTCCGGTCAGGCGGATGATCCACCCGGTAAATTTTGCAGCAATGACTGCCAAATGAAATCGTAAACCAGACATATCTTTCTCCTTCGGGTAATTTCAGTAAATATTTTACCCTGAAACCGCTTGGATGTCAATGCTACTTGCATATCCATGAAAATTTGATATAATAGATCCAATTATGGAGGCACAAGATATGAAAGTGAATCAGGAAAACAATTATACATATCATCCCATGCATATGCACCTGCATACTTGCTTTCAGCCGGGTATGTCTATGGCGGCCCATATGCACAATGCCAGAGAGCTTGGCATGAAGTATATCTGGTTTACGGACCATGATACGGCTACCGGCATTGGCAGGCGGTCAATTAAGGGTTATTCCTTTGCAGACGGCTGCCTTTCCAAAGGGGATCACGGCTTTGCAGAGGCAGAATTTGCAGAGAAAGCCCGGTTTACCTGCGAAGTGGATGCAGGTGATGAAATGGCAAAGCTGCTCGCTTGCGCAGATCAGCGCCCGATCTGGCAAAGTGGTGGTATTTATTTTCATTCCACAGGACACCGGCATAATCCGGCTTTGCTGATGGAAACCAGTCTGTGTATTGGGGTTCAGACCGGAGAGCTTGGACCGGATAGCCGGCTGATATTTGACATTACGCTTTCGCAGCGTCCTCCGGAATGTAAGAAGGCTCATATGCTCTATGTTCTGGGTGATCCTGCCGGACTGGAAGCACCTGATCATCAGATCCTCCCAATGACGCTGGACAATGGTATTGTAAAGATGCCCCTATATCAGGATGTATCGGAAGATCCAATGATCGGCGGTAAGGACAATGTGTTCGATACCATTACGATCACACTTCAGGTACGTTCCGGCGCAAGCCTTTCTGTTAACATTAAGGATTTTCAGATCCGGTTCAATAAGAATTTTGAGGAAGCCCATAAAGCACAGAAGGCTGAAGCTGCCAGAGTGGGAGAGCTTTATGATATCACACCCTTCTGCGCCTTTGAATTTTCCCGGACCGAGCACAAAAACTGCTTTGCGACCCATGTGCCCACACTGGATCTTGCGGCCCGTGATTGGACTGTCAGCGATCATGAGATAGCCCACCATGTGAAGGCACACGACGGAATCTTTGCCATTAACCATCCGCTGGCTATCAGCATTTTAAAGCGTAAGGAATTTTCGGAGACCCAGCGCTTATCGGTCGTTGCCCGTTCTGCTGCTGCGCTGTTATGCTGCGATGCTTACGGTGCTAACCTGATAGAAGTGGGATATCCCATGGGCAGAAACGGATTCGACCTGCAAGCGTTTCTGATGCACTGGGATCTGCTGTCAGCCGGTGGATTGATTCTAACCGGATATGGCTGTAACGACTGCCACCGCAACAATGAGAACTGGTTCAGCGGCAATAACTTTGCCACCTGGATCGGTGTGGATTCCAATCTGACACATCCCATTCGTGAAAAGGCATTTACAGAAGCAATGCGTCGCGGACGCGTGTACACCGGAGATCCGGTGAAGATCAAAGGCCCTGTATCCTTCCAGACAACGGATGGCCATCAGCAAGGAACGGTATTCACATCTGACAAGATAGGATCCGTAGAAATAGTCTTCCGTGCTGAACAAACCCAGCCCGGCTGGAGATTCCGTCTGGTTGAGGATGGACATGAAGTCTTCGCTGAGGAAATTACCGGCGAGAATTATTGTCATGCTTCCACATTGAGCAAAGCGCGTTCAGCAGTAACATTTCATCGGGCAGAGCTTTATGACACTGACGGCAGATGTATTCTGCTGACAAACCCCATCTATCTGGTAAAGCCTGAGGAGCTGGCCCGGAGGATACCTGATTTTCGACTGACAGAGGAGCAAACATGAAATATTATATTGTAAGCAATGCCCAGGCCCTTGGTGAGGTCGATCCCCGCCTGACGGAGCTTGGTCGCAAGCAGGCTGCTCGATTGGGCGACTATATTAAATATCTGGGATATACTGGTCAGATCTACGTTCATCCCTGTGCCAGAGCGATGGAGACCGCTCAGATCATTGCGGAAATTGCCGGTGCTTCCGTAACGGAATGGAAGCCTGACATGGACGTACTTGTACTAAGTGAGGATGCTCTGTTTGTGGGCGACGACCTGCGCGCGGATGAATTGATCCGACTGCTGAATATTCCCAAATACAAAGCCAACACCCCGGATTGCGCTTTTTCTGTGTTTGACACGGAAGGCAAGCTGGAATCCCGCTGCAAGGATGTGGCCCATTTACCCAGCGCCATGATCAGCATGGGTGCTGAGATGCTGATCGAGCGAAAGCGCAAGCGTGTCAGGGACTTCATGGAACACGGTGTAGAAGTGCCTTGTGAGATCACGCATACCAAGTCCCTGAAGCTGCTCCACATCGGCGATACCCATTCTGAGGCTTATCCTTATTATGCAGACCTGATCAACAAGGTAAAGCCGGATGTTATTATCCACACCGGTGATTTTGTGGATGAGGTGAAGGTCGGCCGTATGATCAACACGGAAGAGGAATACGAAGCAGGTCTTATGAACCTTGCAGATATTCTGAAAAATTCCGGTGCAAAGAAGATCTATGTAACATCCGGCAACAACGATGTGCCCGCACTGATCCGCAAGCATTTGCCGTTTGCTCAGTATATTGAGCCAAACTCCGTGATCGAGATCGCCGGCATTAGCTGCGCCATCGGTCATGAGTGCTATAACACCACGGCAGAAGCGCAGTGGTCCTTCTATGGACATGGTCTGACAGGGGAGACCTGGTCGCGTGAAAAAAACGGTGATCTGAACAGTATTTGCCGTTTTAATGTTACATGGGGGCCGAAGGTGTTCCTGCTGCCGGATATGAAGATGTTTGGATTTAAAGAGCCGTAAAAGGGGCTTTAAAAAAACGCATATTTTTCCAAGGTGAATGAAAAGGTTTGGGAGGTAGCTCAAA
>CAYLNV010000021.1:0-10672 GCA_964385085.1 uncultured Oscillospiraceae bacterium | reverse complement strand
GGAAGTCTGTAATGTAGCGCTTGACCTTGCCGGACTTCAGCGCTTCCTCCAAGGCATCATCATCAACAAGCAGATCTCTTGCAAAGTTCAGGAGGATCACACCGTCCTTCATCTGTGCAAATGCCTCTGCGTTGATCATCTTCTTGGTATCTTCCAGCAGCGGAGTATGTACGGTTATAATATCGCATTGAGAATAGATCTCTTCCCTGGTCTTGACAGGAATGATCCGGCTGTCCAGATGCCATGCGGCATTGATGGAAATGAACGGATCACAGCCGTAAACCTCCATGCCCAGCTTAATGGCAGCATTGGCGAGGGGGCCGCCAATTGCGCCCAAGCCAATAACACCCAGTTTTTTTCCTGCCAGCTCAATGCCGGCAAACTGGGATTTGCCCTTTTCGACTTTTTTTGCAACGTCGCCTTCATTCTTGATGGTCTGGACCCAATTGATACCCCCGACTACATCTCGGCAGCCCAAGAGCATACCGCACAGTGCCAATTCCACAACACCGTTGGCATTTGCACCGGGGGTATTGAACACAACGATCCCCTGCTCTGCACAGCGGTCCAGCGGAATATTGTTCACACCGGCACCGGCACGGGCAATGGTCAGCAGATTCTTAGGCAGTTCCAGCTCGTGCATTTGGGCGCTGCGGACAACCACAGCATCTGCATCAGAAAGATCTTCAGCCTTCTGATAATTTTCGGTCCATATAGCAGTACCTTTTTCCGAGATCGGATTCAAGTAGTGGATATTAAACATAAGGGTTCCTCGCTTTCTGTTACGTGTTCGCTTGTAAAAAGTGCTGCATCAATGCAGTTCCGTTTTCTTTATAATTTCCTGACTGTGCTGCTTCTCTCTCAGAGAAACCAACGCTGTTGCTCCGGATGCAAGTGCTGTCGTACAGCAAATAAGGTACAGGATCGCTGGTATGAGTGCGATAACGGATCGGTGTGGGATGATCAGGCAGGACCAGCATACGGTAGTCGACCATAGCATCATCAAGCTTCCTGCAGACCGTTGATACGATCTGCCGGTCAATTTCCTCGATGGCGCGGATCTTATTATCCATGCTTCCCTGATGTCCCATTTCGTCCGGTGCTTCCACATGGACATAAACAAAGTCATTCCCACGGTCCAGCAGTGCCTCAACTGCTGCATCGGCTTTACCGGCATAATTGGTATCCAACGAACCGGTCGCGCCCTCAACCTCGATGACCTCCATGCCTGTACCGACCGCAATTCCCTTAAGCAGATCAACAGCAGAGATCATTGCGCCTTTCAGGCCGGTCTTTTCATAGAAATTCTGCAGAGAGGGCTTTGTTCCAGCACCCCAGAACCACAGAGAATTGGCTTTATTTTTCCCTTCAGACGCTCTTTTCAGATTCAAGGGGTGCGTATTGAGAATATCAAAACTCTTTTCCATCATACTGCGGAAAAGCGCTTCCTCCGGAAGGTAAGGCCCGATCACTGCGCCCAGGTGGTCATGGGGCTGCTCAAAATCAAGAACCTCACCCTTGTTCCAAACTGTAATATGGCGATAGCTGGTGCCGGTGTAGAACTGAAATACATCATTATTGAAGGCTTCACGCACCGCATCCATCAACACATCTGCATCCCGGGTCGAAATCTCACCGGAGCTATGGTCAAGAATGATCTTATCCTCGTAAGGCGCATCCTCCGAAAGTGTAACAAGGTTGCAGCGCAGCACCACATCATCCGGCCTGATCGTTACACCGACACTCAGAGCCTCCAGGGGTGAGCGTCCGGAATAGTTTGTTAGAGGGTCATAGCCCAAAACGGAAAGATTAGCAACATCACTGCCAGGCTTCATAGATTCCGGCACAGTCTGCACTGTACCCACAGATCCCCTTGCCGCCAGTGAGTCCATTGCCGGTGTGCAGGCATATTCCATTGGTGTTTTGCCGCCTAATTCGTTCAGCGGCTCATCTGCCATTCCATCGGCTAGGATAACAATATATTTCATTCGTACTTCACCTTCTGTCCTTGTTCAGCGTACATTTGTGCTTACATCCTAACATTTTTTTGCCGAAAAGACAACTCCCTCAGGCAAACATTATAGGAAAAATCAATTTGATCTCGATTTTTCGCCTTAATTTGTTGATAATCACAAGCTAAATGACGCGTACATGATAATGTTCCAGCCAAAAATTGATCTGCAGCATAAATGCCATGGTCTGCGGTACCTTCATTAGCTGTCCATACCACGGCCAAGTATACTCTGAATTGAATAAAGATTCAAGTGCTTCCCTACGAACGATCTGTAAAATCGGGGCATCCGTTTGCTCCAAGACCTGGTGCAGCTTCCGGCTTACAAGCTCCGTATACCGTGGATCATAGGTTTTTGGATAAGGACTTTTCTTTCGCCACAGAACTTCCTGCGGAAGGATACCACGCATTGCATAACGCAAAAGTCCCTTTTCGTAGTGATCATGATCCTTGAACTCCCAGGGAACACCATACAGATATTCAGCGATCCGATAATCACAAAACGGCACGCGGACCTCAAGGCCGTGGAACATACTCATTCTGTCCTTCCGATCCAGAAGGGTCTGCATGAACCAACGATGGTTCAAATTGACCATTTCCTTCATTCGCTTTTCATTGGCAGATGTGCCTGGTAATATATCACATTCAGATAATGTCTGGTGATAATGATCCTGAACAAACTCGACTGCATTTATTGATTCTGCCAGTTCCGGGTGAAGAAAAGCAGCCCTTTGTTCGGTGTTCTGAGCCCATGGAAAGCCGTCTATCGCCCGAACCTCGGGATCACGATACCATGGGTATCCACCAAATATTTCGTCTGCGCACTCGCCGGACAGCGCCACTTTCACATGACTGCGGATGTCCTTGCAGAAGGCGATGAGGGAGAAATCCACATCCGCCATTCCGGGAAGATCTCTTGCCGCAGTTGCATGCTCCAGCCAACAGACCAAATCATCCGGTGTCAGCACGGTCCAGTGGTGCTGTGATTTTAAGTAGTCCTGCATAATCGCAATATAGCTATTGTCGGAATTCGGCTGAAATTTTCCCGGTACAAAATAGCGTTCATTATTCTCGTAGTCAACAGAAAATGTGTGCAGGCGCTCTCCCCTGAGCTTCATCTCTTCAGCGCAAACCGCTGAGATCAGGCTGGAATCAAGTCCACCGGAAAGAAATGTACCGATCGGCACATCTGAGATCATCTGACGTTGGATCGCATCTGTAACAAGATACCGAACATGGTCAGCCGTTTGTTCAAATGTATCCCTGTGTTCCCGATCCATCAGCTTCCAGTATCGCCGCCAGACCCATTTGCCACCGCTGAACACACCGCAGCAGCCCGGTTCAAGCTCTGAGATCCCCCGGAACACCCCTGATCCGGGAATCCTGCCCGGTCCCATCAATAATATCTGCGCCGCACCGGAAGCGTCAAGCTCCGGTGTTACTGTGGGGTAGGTTAAGATCGTCTTGATCTCGGAGGCAAACAACAGTCCATCTTCATGAAGCTTATAAAACAAGGGCTTCACGCCCATTCTGTCGCGCGCAAGAAATAGCTGTCTGCTGCCATGCTCCCAGACTGCAAAGGCAAATATTCCGTTCAGCTTATCCAATGCCTTACCTGCCCATTGGGCATAGGCATGCAGCACCACTTCCGTATCCGAGTGGCCCTGAAAGCGATGTCCCAATGATATCAGTTCGGACCGAATCAGGGCTGTGTTATACAGCTCGCCGTTATATACGATCGTATATCGTTCCCCTGCCCACTGCATTTGCATAGGCTGTTTTCCTCTTTCCGGATCGATGATCGCCAATCTGCTGTGCAGCAGCCCACAATCACGGCACTGAAATCTACCTGTATCATCCGGACCGCGCCGGCCCATCGTTTTCATCATTTCATCCATGATCATGTCATTACATTCAAGGCCGACCATTCCTGCAATCCCACACATAAATAATCCCTTCCTTTCTATCCTTATATTCTATGCGAAACCATGACACCAGTGCATAAAATCAGCCGCAGGTGGCATAATGAAACCGGTGATATAAATGAAGGACAGCAAGGATCTATTAGGTTCAGTATTAAAAACAACGCAAATGGGACAGATCGGTATTCGCTCTGTCCTGAAAACTCCATTACGCGCAAGTCTTAAAAACACATTGAAGGACCAATTACAGCAATACGACAGCATTGAGCGCGAAGCGAAATCTATCGCATCCAGCAGAGGGTGGGAACTGGATTCCCTATCCTACGGAATCAAAGGAATGACCAACGCAATGGTTCGCACGCACCTTTCCTTTGGCAATGCAGATTCAAAAGCTGCGGCTATGATGATCAACGGAAGCACCCGCGGGATCATCAAGGGCATTAAGAACCTGCACGCGATCAATTCTTCAGACGAACGGGTCAGCGTACTATGTCAAAAGCTGATCGATCACGAACAACACAGCATAAACGCACTGCAGGAGTTTCTATAAACTCCTGCACATTTTAATTTCCGGCTGCATAGGATAATTCCGAAGTCTCGAAAGGAGGGGTCCTTCTGTCCGCAACCGGATATATACAGGTACATGCTTATACAAGTAATGCTCAGATCCCATTGCAGTATGCAGCCATTACAGTTACAGATGCCAGCGGTGCTGCCATTGCTATGCGTCTGACAAATCGCAGCGGCATGCTGGATGAACCGATCGCTATCAGTGTTCCGGATCTGGCTGCCAGCCTTTCTCCAAACACCGGTATCATTCCCTTCTCTGTTGTTAACCTCTATGCCAGAGCGGAGGATTATGAAGAAATTGAAATTGAAAATTTGCAGATCTTTGCAAATACAGTTACCGTTCAAAATCTTGAAATGATCCCATTGTCAGAGCTGCCGAATTCCTGGAACCAGATAGAGATCTTTCAAACACCGGCACAAAGCCTGTAGGGAGGTGAATCATGCCACCAGTTGTTCCTTTTGTACCACAAAACATTACCGTTCATCTAGGATCACCAACCTCCAACGCATCCAATGTAACAGTTTCGTTTTCAGACTATGTTAAAAATGTTGCTTCCAGCGAGATCTATCCCACATGGGATGAAAGTGCATTGCGTGCCAACATATTAGCCATCGTTTCTTTTGCACTGAACCGTGTCTATACAGAATTTTACAGAAGCAGAGGTTATGATTTTGACATCACCAGCAGTACTGCGATCGATCAGGCCTTTGTCAACGGACGAAGCTATTTTGAAAATGTCTCAGCCCTTGTGGATGAGCTGTTTAATGACTATTTACGCAGACCGGGATTCGTCGAACCGCTGGCAGCTAAATTCTGCAACGGAACGACCGTTACCTGTGAGGGCCTAAGTCAATGGGGCAGTCAAAATCTTGCGCTTCAGGGATATACATCAGAGCAGATCCTGCGCAGCTATTATGGAGATGTGGAGATCGTAAATGACGCACCGATTCGCGGTATTACATCCTCTTACCCCGGAACACCCTTAAGAGTGGGAAGCAGCGGTCCGAACGTGGTTGTTTTGCAGGTAGCGCTGAATCGGATCTCTCAGAATTACCCGGCGATCCCCAAGATCCCTGCTAACGACGGTATCTTTGGCAGCCGTACAGAAGCGGCAGTTCGTGCTTTTCAGCAGATATTTGGATTGACCGCAGATGGAATCGTAGGACCGGCGACATGGTATCAGATCGTAAGACTGTATACAGGTGTTACAAATCTAAGTGAGTTGCGCAGTCAGGGACAGCAATTCTATGCGATCAACTGGGCAGCGCCAAACTCCCTTCAGGTGGGAGACAGCGGCGAGAAGGTTCGGCTTCTGCAATATATGCTGTCTGTTCTCTCTCAATATATTCCCGGTATTCCGCCGCTCTCTGTGGACGGGATCTTCGGTCAGGCAACACGCGCTGCAGTTCTTGCAGCGCAAAGACGATTTGCGTTACCGGAAACAGGATCGGTTGACAGAGCCACCTGGGATGATATCTATGACCAGTATTCCGGTATCGAGAATACGACGCTCCGTTCGCAAAACAACTTCCCTGTCGCCTCCGGCAGTGCCGTAGCAGCATCTAATATTCGTCCTGTTGGGAATTTTAACCGTCAGGCAACCAACGGTCAAAACGGTTCGCGAGTCAATTATGCACGGTCAAGTACCTTGACACAGTTTCCAGGCAGAGATCTCAGCATTGGATCACAGGACCCGGTGCGCAAGGAGGTAGTCAGATGAGACCATCAGAATCTTTTATCGAACAGCCGGTCAGAAGCTTACAGACCATGCTCAGAGTGATCGCTGAGGACGACCATAGCCTGCCGACAGTCATACCGGACGGGATCTACGGACCAAGCACCATGTCTTCCGTTAGTGCATTTCAGCGTAAATACGGACTTCCAATCACCGGGATCACCGATCAGCTCACCTGGGATACCATAGCAGCAGTTTACGAACCGGCTCTTATCCGCACAGGCAAAGCACAGCCCATTGAGGTGCTCCTTGACGCAGGAGAGATCCTTCGCATCGGGGACAGTAATCCATACATCTACCTTGCCCAAGCCATGCTGGCACAGCTTTCCGTCAACCATCCAACGATTACAGCACCTGATCTCAGTGGAGTGATCGATACGGTAACCGCAGAGTCGATCATTCAATTTCAAAAGCTGTCCGGGCTGCAGGAAACCGGCGAGATCGACCGGATCACATGGAAGCATCTTGTGCTGCAATTTACACTTGACGCTCATCACCATAACGCAAGGACCTCAATATTATGAATTTTTATCTTCAATTCAAAATTCAAACTTGATTATCCTGAAAAATTGCATATAATGGAAGCTAGAATGTCTGTATGTCAGGTGTGGAGGACGCATTTCATATGTTTATCAAGAACTGGAAAAAAGAAATATTTACCATACCCAATCTGCTAAGTCTATTTCGTCTTGTGCTGATCCCGGTGTATGTCTCCATCTACCTGCGTGCCCAAACCTCAGCAGACTATTATCTGGCAGCCGCAATTCTTGCAGTTTCCTGTCTGACTGACCTGATAGACGGAAAAATTGCCCGCCATTTTAACATGATCTCCACGCTGGGTAAGATCCTGGATCCGGTTGCCGACAAGCTGACACAATTTACATTGATCGTCTGCCTTGCCACAAAATATCCGATCCTCAAATACCTGATCTGCCTTTTTGTTCTGAAGGAAAGCTTTCAGTTGATCGCAGGCGGTTTGAATTTACGGAAAGGCAAAATGCTCAAGGGCGCACTTCTCACCGGAAAGATCTGCACCACGATCCTCTTTATCAGTCTGATCTTGCTGGTAATGATCCCCGAGCTAAACAGCAGCATTATAACGATCATCGCTTTGATCGATGCCGCATTTATGCTGGTTGCATTCGCTGACTATGTGTTTTCCTATTTCAAAAGAGATTCCGATTTCCAATCGATCGATCATTCTGAAACTGAAGAATAAATTTTTCCCGGAGCTTCTGCTCCGGGATTTTTATGAAATCAATAGCATTGAAAAGTATTTTATACTGTGCTATAATACCATGCAGATATAAAATGATACGGAGGATCAAAATATGGATTATTCCAAGCTTCAAAATGGCAGTGATATTCGCGGTGTTGCGCTGGAAGGTATCGCAGGTCAGAGTGTCAACCTTACTGAGCAGACCTGTCGGGATATTGGCCGCGGTTTTGCCCTGTGGCTATATGAAAAAGCCGGTAAAAACGCACCTGTGCGGGTTGCTGTTGGCCGGGATTCCCGTCTGTCCGGACCTTCCTTGAGTCAGTGGATCTGTCAAGCAATGGCAGAACAGGGACTGCAGGTAACAGATTTTGGTATGGCAAGTACCCCTGCCATGTTTATGTCCACTGTAACAGAAGGCTATGCCTACGACGGTGCTGTTATGATCACCGCCAGCCACCTCCCCTTCAATCGCAACGGCTTTAAGTTTTTCACAGCTCAGGGTGGTCTGGAAAAGGCTGACATCAAGCAGATCCTTGAATACGCAGCCGGCAGCGAACTGACCGGAAAAGCAGAAGGTTCTATCATAAGCGGCGAATTTATGGATACATACGCTTCTATCCTTGCAGATAAGATCCGCAAAGCAGCCGGTTCTGAACGTCCTTTGGAGGGCTTCCGTATTGTGGTCGATGCGGGCAACGGCGCAGGCGGCTTCTATGTGGATAAGGTCCTGAAGCCCTTGGGTGCAAATACTGACGGCAGCCGTTATCTGGATCCCGACGGCAGCTTCCCCAATCACATTCCCAATCCTGAAAACAAGGAGGCTATGGATAGCATTACAGAAGCTGTACGGGAAACAAATGCCGATCTTGGCATCATCTTCGATACCGATGTTGACCGTGCAGGTGCAGTACTGTCTGACGGCAGCGAGCTGAACAGAAACCGGATCATTGCTATGCTGGCGGCTATCCTGCTTCGTGAGCATCCCGGTACTACCATTGTTACGGATTCCATTACTTCCACCGGACTTGCAAAGTTTATAGAAGAAAAAGGCGGTATTCACCACCGCTTTAAGCGCGGTTACCGGAATGTGATCAATGAGTCCATCCGTCTTAACAACTTGGGTCAGGACAGTCAGCTTGCGATCGAGACCTCCGGACACGGTGCGTTGAAGGAAAACTATTTCCTGGATGACGGTGCGTATCTGGTTACCAAGCTGCTGATCGAGCTGGCCCGGGGCAAGAAGGAAGGCTATACACTGGAATCTCTGATCGATACGCTGGAAGAGCCTGCTGAGAGCATTGAGTTCCGTATGAATATTCTTCTTGACGATTTCAAAGCTTATGGTCAACAGGTTATTGATGCGCTGACAGCTTACGCTCAAAATCAGCCTGGTTGGTCTTTAGCTCCCAGTAATTTTGAAGGTGTTCGCGTCAATCTTGACGAGAGCCACGGCAGTGGCTGGTTCCTGCTTCGCCTGTCTCTTCACGATCCCCTGCTCCCGCTGAACATCGAAAGCAATGTACAGGGCGGTGCAAAGCAGATCGCAGCAGAGCTTGCCGGTTTCCTTTCTAACTACGAAAGCCTGGATGCCACTTCCCTGCTGGATTACTGCAAATAAGTTTTATTCCCCTTTGCCGAGGCAAAGGGGAATATTTTTATTTCTCAAATTCATACCAATGATCCGGAACAAAATCAGCCTGTTTTTGGTTGTCCACCGGGAAAGCACATCCAAATCCGGGGTCATTCCAACGTGAGGTATCGAAGTTGTGGCTCAAGTAATACAACTCGCCATCTGGATCTTCAATATCTTCATAGGCAACATAAACATAGAAGTCATCTTTACCCAGCTTCGTGTATTTACACTCAACATCAGAGTAACGGAACATCATCCGCATCATGCGGATATTGTTTCTGGCTGTCGGCGTACTCGCTGCAGAAAGTGCCTTTTCAAAGTTTCCATAGCAGGCTTCCTTATCGATATTCTCCATCAGGAACAAGCCAGCCTTCTTAATGGAAACCTGGCCGTCAAGGCAAGCTTCACCCAATCGGATAATCTCAGCAATGTAAGGCGCACCCTCACCGAAGATCTTGGTAAATGCTAACAAGTTATCTTCCAACGACAACTCAGTATTATATCCGGTTCTTGCAAAGGCGTAGAAGTTGAAAATATTGTTCCAGAAATTCCAGTATTCAATCTGTGTACCGGCGCCATTGATACCAACTTCCATAAAACGCTTCCAATAGCTCTGGAATTCATCGGCACACGGCATCCAGCGGTGACGACAGGAATGTGTACCCATAAAATACTCATAGTACACAACAGATGCACCGGACTTCTTCCATTTGAGCAGATTCTCTTCGTAAGGTGTTCCTGTCAAGCAGCTGCCGTCAGGCTTGCCAACGGAGCGAATACCCAATTCAGCGCAGGTAACTGCCTCATCAATAAAGAGATTTGGCTCCAATTCAAGTCCGTCAGGGCAATGGAACAGACCTGCATAAGCAAGCATATCGATCTTAATATGGGGATACTTTTTGCCAATGATCTTGGCAACGGCATTTTGTGCATAAACATAATTTTCCACATCGGAATATTTACTGCATTCCGGGCAGCAGCACATGGGTCGCTTGCCGTCCATAGGCCAAAGAGCAATGGTGTCAACAGTGGGGTTCTGGCCGATCCACTCGATCACATTATCTGCAAGGACCTGATGCACCTCTTTATTCCGGCTGCAAAGACACCATGCACCAAAGTACCATCTGTCTTCACTGTAAAAACGAGTGCCATCCTCCATCAACTTATAGTACTCAGGATGTGTTTCGTAGTATTTCTCGGGAAAGAATTCATTTCCATCACGAGGTAGGAATGTGGGAATCGCATCATGGTGTCCCACGGTCAGCACGAGACCGCGTTTTTCAATTTCTTTAACGAGTCCCAGTTCCTTAAGCTTCTCATAGGATCTCACCCAAAGAAGCATCCGGTTATAGCGGTTCTTTGCCAGCCAATCAATAAAGTAAGAATTGAGAATATTTTCATGACTTCTGCCGTGGTATTCCGTTATGGCAGTTCTATAGGAGTTATCAGCAGCTACCTTAATATATTCAATACCGGAAAGATCCTTTTCCTCCAGTGTGGGAACATACTCACCACCGGCATAATTGGGATTCATATAAGCAGCAAAGCTGCAGCCTAAATAACGCTCCAGCAGCTCATATA
>CAYLNV010000020.1:0-10780 GCA_964385085.1 uncultured Oscillospiraceae bacterium | reverse complement strand
ACCATACATTGTTTAGAAAGTAAAGTTTAAGTTGTTACAATATAGTAGGGGCGGCTAATAGCCGCCCGCGGGCGACACACTGGTCGCCCCTGCATTGCATTGAACAAACAGCAAACGCCCGGGCGCAGAGCGTCCGGGCATTTGCTATTTTAGGGAGTGAGACAAGCAAATTGAGTGCAAAATGCAAAATGACTGGAGATTGCCACACCAGTTTGCAAACTGGTCTCGCAATGACATAGGGTATTGTAGAGGCAGCTATTAGCCGCCCGCGGGCGACAATCGTCGCCCCTGCAAATCTAACGAAAGATCTTTGAATTTTGCAACAGACCCATAATTTTACAGCTTGCTGCCGTTCATATAGACTTCCTTTTGGGTGTAATCCTGGGAGCAGATGATGAAATCTGCCAGCTTGCCGGTTTCGATAGATCCGATCTCTGCTTCTGCACCGATGGCGCAGGCGGGATTATAGGTAGCCGCGCGGATGGCATCCCTTTCCGGAATGGAGAAAGACATGGCCTTGCACATACAGTCATAGAGGTTTGTTGCAGAGCCGGCAATGGTGCCGTCAGCAAGCCTTGCCAGGTTGTTCTTCAGGAAGACCTGCTGGCCGCCCAGCTCATATTCTCCCTCCGGCAGACCCAGACAGCGCAGTGCGTCCGATACCAGGATCATCCGTTCCGGTCCGAACATGGAGAAGGCCAGCCGCACGGAAGCGGGATGAACATGCTGTCCGTCGCAGATCACCTCTGCCCGCACGTTGGGATCTTCCACTGCCGCAGGGATCACACCGGGATCGCGGTGATGGATGCCGGGCATTGCGTTATACAGGTGGGTCAGATGGGTCGCACCGGCAGAAAAAGCGGCGGCAGCGTGGTCATAATCCGAATCCGTGTGGGCAACGGAGACCGTACACAGCTTGCTTGCCTTTTCCACAAATTCCTTTGCACCGGGAAGCTCCGGGGCAACATCCACAATGGAAACAAGTCCGTCGCAATCATCGTAAAGCTTTTTGAACCCTTCAAAATCAGGATTTTGGAGGTAAGCGCCGTTTTGCGCGCCCTTTTTCTTTTCGGAGAAGAAAGGTCCTTCCATTTGAATACCCATCAGCCGGGCACAGCCGGCCGGAGGGTTGTCGTGCAATGCCTTGCCTGCGGCAAAGGCTTTGCTCAGCGTTTCATAGGGCAGTGTCATGGAGGCGGGGGCAAAGGAGGTAACACCCTGGGATGCAAGATACTTTGCCATTTTAGCAATACCGTCTGTATCGCCGTCAGAGAAATCTGCGCCCATCCCTCCGTGGATATGCACATCCACAAGACCGGGGATCACCGTTGCTCCCTTCAGGTCGATGGCATCCTCCGGGACTGTATCGGGAAGGATCTGACCAAAGCGGCCCGCATCGGTTA
Organism: uncultured Oscillospiraceae bacterium; assembly: GCA_964385085.1. Lineage (GTDB taxonomy): Bacteria > Bacillota > Clostridia > Oscillospirales > Oscillospiraceae > Faecousia. The sequence continues at coordinate 9,377 of CAYLNV010000020.1, read as the reverse complement.
CTTCAAAAGCACCGGTATGAAACTGAAAATCTGAGCAATATATCCTGGCATTTTTATAAAACATAGTGTTTCTCCTTTGTATGTCAAATTCGTATGTCTTCCCACAAACTGAAATTCAAAAGGCAGCACCGGGGTGCTGCCTTTGATTTATTTTTTCAGCTCAGGCAGGCTGGCAGCAGCCACAGACTGACCTACCCGGCGGGTATTCTCATCAGGCAGCATTACCTTCACAGTCTCGTATAGGTCGGGGAATTCCTCCCGCAGGACCTGCTGACAGGTCTCCAGGATCGTATCGCCGCCCTTGCCGGACATGACACGGCCCAGCACCATCAGGTGCTTCAGATCATAGAACTGGGAATACAGCTCCACAGTATAGGCAAGATATGCACCAATGGATGCGAAGATCTTTTGCGCTCTGGGGTCATCCTGCTCCATCAAGACCTGAACTTCCTTCAGCTTTTCAGCGGGAGTCAGAGCTTCATCCAGCTCGATGCCTGCTCTGGGGGCAAGCTTGATGACCGCATCCTGAGAGAAATACTTACAGCCTACACCCATATCTGTGGACCACTCGTCCACCAATGCATCCTCCCATAGGTCCACCGGTGCAAAAGCCAGCTCATTGATCCAGCCCAGCACATTCTTGTCCTTATCCACATAGCCAACAGCCTCGCTGGTACCCATGGCAAGACCCATGATCGAGCCTACATCCATACCCATAGCACCGGCAAGAGCAGACACATCACCGTCGTTTGCCACCACGATGGGAACATTTCCGATCTGGGCAGCGGCACGGTCAAAAACGGTTTTCACTTCCTCCCAGCGCTCTCTGGGAACGCAATAGAAGATGCTGGAGATCATCGGCGCATTGCCGATAAACACACCTGCGGAGCTGACACCGATGGCATCCACCCGGGGCATTTTGGAAGCAGCAGTGCGGAAGGAATCCAAAATTCCTTCATACTGATAGTTGGGGTCGGGATTCTTCTTGGGATGCCAGACCACTTCCTCAGAATAGACACATTTTCCGTCGATCACAGCGGAGACCTTCCGGTCAGAGCCACCGGCATCGAAGCCGATCCGGCAGCCATCCAAATGACCGCCGATGGGCCGGGGCGTTTCACAGGGGGCAGGACAATCCTCCAGGGGCAGAGCCACGATCTTAAGAGGTGTTTCATAGAGCTTCTGGAAAAAGTCCCAGTCGAAGGCCCGACTGCCTTCGGGGGAGTAGGCCTTTTGCAGCTTCTCGGCAATTGCATCGCAGCCGCAGACATAGACCCGGCTGCCGCCAATGGACCAAAGCAGGAATTTTACAAACCGCTCAATATACCGGTAGTCTGCCTGCTCCATATCCTTCGTGCCGTGGATAAAGGTGCGGCGGACGGAGACAGAGTCGCCCCGCTCCACTGCAATGGCGACCGGCTTGGCTGCACCCTGCTGATACGCTTTGATCCAGATACCAAAGGGAATAAAATCCGGGTCCAGCACGGGGGCATGGTCCATTTTGTATGTAATACCTAAATACTGCATAAAAGATGCTCCTTTCTCAGGCTCGCACCTGAGAAGAAACCTCCTGCACGATGCGATTCATTTCATTCCATTTTTTCTGCATATCCGCAACCAGCGCAAGCTGAGTCCGGGCGCGGATAAGATTGTGCTCAGGATAGGCGGTCTTGAAGTAAATATCTCCGTCCAGATAATCCTTTAAAAAGCGGATACCTACTTCCAATGTCATGATGAGCGCGCCCATGGGAAGCATTTCCACTTCCTTGTCAGTCAAAGAGGGCGCTGCCTCCAGATAACCTTTGGTATACACCTCAAACAGGTGCAGGTCCAGCTTCATTCTGGAAGCGTCCGGCTCGTCCTCCGCAGCAGTCGCCGCGCCGAAACGGATCGAGTCGCCAAAATCGTATACACTCAGACCGGGCATGACCGTGTCCAGATCCAGTACGCACAGGTGCTTCCGGGTAGCCTTGTCCAGCAGAACATTATTGAGCTTCGTGTCATTGTGGGTTACACGCAGGGGAAGCGCACCGTTTTCCCGCATTTTTTGCAGTGTGCCGCCCAGCTCTTCCAGACTTAATGCAAAGTCGATCTCCTTCTGGACCAGCTTTTTCCGGTCCACATTGTCTGATCTGATGGATTCATGGAGCTGACGGTAACGGTCAATGGTGTTGTGGAATTCCGGAATGGTCTCATAGAGGGTGTCAGCCGGGAAATCCGACAGCAGCTCCTGAAACTGCCCAAAGGCCAGAGCGCTTTCATAAAAGTCCGCGTCCGACTCCGGAGCGTCCAGACAAAAACCGCCTAAAAAGTCGGCCATTCTCCAGAACTCGCCCTCCTGATCCCGGTGGTAATACAGACCCTGAAGGGTGGGGATAAAGTGCAGGGCAGAGTGTTGATCCTGACTGCGCTCATGCAGGAAGCTGGTAACGGCGCTGGCATTGGCCATGACCTTCACAGGATCCTTGAACACATACTTGTTGATCTTTTGCAAAATATATTCCCGACCGGTGTCGGTGGTGATCTTCAGTGTGCGGTTGATATGACCGTGTCCATAATCAACGCAACTGATCGGCTGACCTTCTGTTCGGAAGGCATAAGCAGCATTTTCAATATACATTTGGGTTCACCTCATTAGATTTTTGCGGTGGACTTGCTTAAATTTTATCACAGTCCCGATTGATATACAATCTGTTCGTTTGCTACAAACAGACTTCGTTTTTACCATTTTCGATGAAAATTCAGGATCTCATACCTGTGAGATCGCGGATCACTTCTCCGGCAATGATCAGTCCGGCAGCAGAGGGAACGAAGGACACAGAGCCGGGGAGGGCGCGACGGCCTTCCGGAAGCTCCTCCTCACTGCCTTTCCCCAAAGGGGTGATCGGGTCTTCCGTAGAGAACAGGACCTTCAAATGCTTGATTCCCCGCTTGGCACATTCCTTCCGCATGATCCGCGCCAGGGGACAGACAGAGGTTTTGGAAATATCTGCGATCTGAAATTTTGTGGGGTCCAGCTTGTTGCCTGTTCCCATGGAACTGATAATGGGTGTGCCCGCAGCCTGTGCCGCCGCGGCCAGAGCCAGCTTGGCGGTAACCGTGTCGATGGCATCCACGATATAGTCGTATTGGGAAAGGTCAAACTGATCAGCGGTGTCCGGTCCATAAAATTGCTTAATGGGCGTTACGCGGATCTCCGGGTCGATGGAGGCAACACGCTGGGCGGCAGCCACAGCCTTGTCCTGACCGATGGTTTGCCGGGTGGCCAGGATCTGACGGTTCAGATTGGTAATGCTGATGGTGTCGTGATCCACCAGGTCCAGCGCACCGACACCGCAGCGGGCCAGTGCTTCTGCCACATAGCCGCCCACACCGCCAAGGCCAAATACGGCCACCCGGGCCTTGCGCAGCCGCGCCATGCCGTCTTCGCCTAATAACAATTGTGTACGCGCGTATGGATTCATAAGCGTTCTCCTGACTGTTTGATACACTTCATCCTACCACGGAATCGAAAAAGTGTCAAATTTCTGTTTATGGCACAGATATGAACTGTCTGCTCACGCGTCAGCGCCAAGCTGAAATTTGATATTCTGTGGGTATTGATTTTTTCGTTTTTATCTACTATCTTATATATAATGAATATGCGCGAAAGGAAACTATTTTATGAAAGGTTCTCGTAAAGAACTTGGCAAGCTGTTTGCCTCGTTTTTCCGGATCGGTGCGTTTACCTTCGGCGGTGGGATCGCCATGATCCCGCTGATCCAGAAGGAGGCATCGGAAAAAAATAAATGGGTTACAGATGATGATATCCTGGAGATCATCGCCATTGCAGAATCTACCCCCGGTCCGATCGCCATTAACTCTGCAACCTTTGTTGGCTACCGGGCCTGCGGTGTATTGGGCTCTGTGGCAGCTACGGTGGGTGTGGTGCTGCCCAGCTTTCTTATTATTCTGGTGCTGTCCTTTGTGCTTCAGCAGTTTCAAGCCCTTCGGGTGGTGCAGTATGCCTTCCATGGGATCCGGGCAGGTGTGCTGGCGCTGCTTTGCAAGTCGCTTTGGACGATGTATAAAAAGAGTCCCAAGGGGTGGCCTGCCTATGTTGCCATGGGCGGCGCATTTATCCTGACGGCTATTTTAAGCGTCAATGTGATCTTCGTCATTGCCGGCAGTGCAGTGTTCGGACTGATCAGCGCCAGGTATCTGGAACGGAGGGAGAAGCAATGATCTATTTGGAACTGTTTTTGACCTTCTTCATGATCGGTGCTGTTACCTTCGGCGGCGGCTATGCTATGCTCCCTATGATCCAGGAGCAGGTGGCGATGCACTGGGGCGACATTATCAGCAATGAAAGCCTTGTAAATTTTGTGGCGGTCAGCGAGTCTACCCCCGGTCCGTTTGCCATCAACATGGCCACCTATGTGGGCTCAGCGGTAGGCGGGCAGAATGGGACTGTCGGCATGGCGATCCTCGGTTCATTCTGTGCGACCCTTGGTGTGGTGCTGCCCAGCTTTGTGATCATTCTGATCGTGGCAAAGTGCTATGACAGGTTTCGGCAAAGCTCCCTTGTAAAAGGCGCTATGAGCGGTCTGAAGCCTGCTGTGGTGGGTCTGATCGCAGACGCGGTGCTGTCGGTGGCAGTAACGGTGTTTTTCTCTGCCGGTGTATCCGCTGCCGTGTTTGGGCAGGCTGCCTTCTATGTGTCTGCGGGCATTTTTGCTGTGATGGCGGTCTTGGCATTTAAAAAGGTTCACCCGATCCTGATCATTTGCCTGTCTGCCGCAGCCGGTATCATAGCCGGCTATCTGGGCCTGTGGGGCTAAGCATTGAAAAAATCAGAAAAAATGATATAATCATATGGAAAGAATCTGGAAGAAAGGAGCGGATAAGGGCTATGTCTCAGGGAAGACGGCTGCTGCAATTGTGGCTGAAAAAACGGAAGATCAAATTAAGTCCCACCCAGATCATTGCGCTTGCCTTTGCCGGCATCATTTTGCTGGGCGGTGTACTTCTGAATTTACCTGCGGCATCCCGCAGCGGACAGCCCGCAGGCTTTTTGAAAGCGCTGTTTACCGCGACTTCTTCTACTTGTGTTACCGGCCTTGTGATGTTCGACACATGGTCGCAATGGACCGCCTTCGGGCAGATCGTGATCTTGTGCCTGATCGAGATCGGCGGTCTTGGCTTTATGTCTGCTGCCTCTATGGTCGTCTTTCTGTTCCGCAGAAAGGTTAGCCTGCGCCAGCGGATGGTCATAGCACAGGCCTTGAGCCTGAACGATATGGAAGGGGCAGTGAAGCTGCAAAAATGGGTCCTGTTCGGAAGCCTTTCCATTCAGGCACTGGGCGCACTGGTGCTGACGGTGCATTTCCTGCCGGACTATGGTCTTCGGCAATCACTTATCTGGGGCATATTCCATGCCGTATCTGCCTTCTGTAATGCAGGCTTTGATATTTTCGGTTCTATTCAGCCGGGCAGCAGTGTGATCTGCCTGAATCATGATCCGGTGGTCCTCATCACCCTGATGGCACTGATCATCGTTGGCGGCCTGGGCTTTTTTGTGTGGGAGGAGCTGGCAAGAGTCCGTTCCTTCCGCCGGTTCAGCATTTATACAAAGCTGGTCCTGCTGACCACAGGCGCGCTGATCCTTGCAGGCGCGGCACTGATCCTGCTTCTGGAATGGAACAATCCCCAGACTCTTGGAAATATGCCCCTTGGTCAGAAGATCCTCAATGCCTTCTTCCAGTCTGTAACCTTAAGGACTGCCGGATTTGTTTCTGTGGATCAGGGCGGGCTGACAGATGCCGGCAAGGCAGTCAGCATGGTGCTGATGCTCATCGGCGGCTCCTCCGGCTCTACCGCAGGCGGACTGAAAACGGTGAGCTTTGTGGTGCTGGTGCTGTTCCTGTGGGCAAGAGCCAGAGGACGCAATTCGGTCAATGTGTTCGACCGCTCCATCGCGCCGGAAAAGGTAATGGATGCGATGACCATTGCAGGCATTATGATCGCACTTTCGGTCTTTGGCGGTATCTTTATCAGTGCGACCTCGCCTGTGAGCCTGACAGACGCACTGTATGAGTCGGTATCTGCGCTGGCCACCGTGGGATTGACAGCGGGTGTAACCACCAGTCTGAGCGTGTCTTCCCAAATACTCATTATGATATTTATGTACTTTGGCAGAGTAGGCGTGCTGACCATCAGCCTTGGCTTCCTGACGGGAGACCGGGCAGAAGAACGGTTCCGGTATGCTTATACGAATCTGCTGATCGGTTGACCTAAGGAGGAGCATTATGAGATCCTATGTGATAATTGGATTGGGTCGGTTTGGTATGGAAGCCGCCTGCAGGCTTTGCGAGCTGGGCTGTGAGGTTCTGGCCATCGACAGCAATAGCGACCTGGTCCAGCAGATAAGCGATAAAGTGACCCATGCCGTAGTGGGAAATGCCCAGGATAAAGAGGTCCTGCGGGCGGTGGGAGTCCGGAATTTCGACTGCGCCATCGTAGCCATTGGCGACAGCCTTACCGATTCTGTGCTGGCCACCATGAACTTAAAGGAATTGGGTGTGCCGTACATCGTCTGCAAGGCCCACGACGAGACCCATCGGCAGGTGCTTTTAAAGCTGGGGGCAGACCGGGTGGTGATCCCGGAACAGGAAAATGCCGCACGGCTGGCAAAGAGCTTGTCCTGTCCCAATGTGCTGGACTATATTGAGTTGTCTGAGGAATACGGCATTATTGAAGTGCCCGCCCCTGGATCTTGGCTTAACAAGAGCCTGAAGGAGCTGAACGTCCGGGCAAAGCTGGGTGTGAATATCATTGCCATCAGACGGGAAGGGAAGATCAATGTATCTCCCGCCGCAGAGTTCACCATTTTGGATGGGGATGTGGTGGTCGTGCTGGGCGATGCTGCTGCATTGGATCGGGTGCAGAAGCTATGACAGAACGGATCACAGCCCGTAAAAATCCCTTGCTGCAGCAGGTCCGCCGCCTGCTGAATTCCCGGAAAGAGCGGGAGCAGGCAGGGTTGTTCGTGGCCGACGGCACAAAGCTTCTTTCTGAAGCTGTGCGCTGGTGGCCGGGACTCCACACGGTTATTTTAGCTGACGGCGTGGAAGCCGATGTTCCGGACGGGGTGCGCTTGGTGCGTGTTCCCGCGGATGTAATGGCATCCATATCTCCTATGCAGACACCGCAGGGTGCGCTGTTTTTGTGCCGCCTGCCGGAAAGGAAGGAATTTGCGCCTGTGCCGGGTATGCTGTTGCTGGACGGCATTCAGGATCCGGGCAATCTGGGAACGATCCTGCGGACCGCAGATGCCTTGCAGATCCCGGTGGCACTGCTGGAGGGCTGTGCTGATCCGTACAGCCATAAGGTGGTCCGGGCCAGTATGGGCGCGGTGTTCCGCAGGAGCGTGGTGCAGACCACCTGGGAGGAAGTGTTTAGAAAAACACAGCAGGCGGGAATTCCGGTGGCGGTAACCGCCTTGTCGGACCGGGCGCAGGATATTCGCAGTGCGGACCTGAAGACCATGGCCGTGGTCATCGGCAGTGAGGGGCAGGGTGTCCGTCAGCAGATCCTGGACAGCGCCCGGGCAGAGCTGATCATTCCCATGGATCCGAACTGCGAATCCCTGAACGCGGCCATCGCGGCTGCCATCGTCATGTGGCAGATGAAGCAATAAAAGCAGGGCGGGGGCTTGCTCCCGCCGCGTGTAGCATATTTTACAAAGGAGCGTGAAGAAAATGCTGATCTATTGGGTGTGGTTTGCGCAGTTGAGCGGCTTGAGCCTGGCGCAGAAAATAACGCTTTTGCAGCATTTTCATGATCCGGAAGAAATATATCATTTGCAGGCGGATGTCCTGTGTCAGATCCCCGGTATGACCGAGGAGATCCGAACCCCATTGGAAGACAAGGACCTGAACAGCGCCCGGGAGATACTGGCAGACTGCGCCCATAAGGGCATCGGTATCATCACATACCGGGATGCAGGCTATCCGAGTAAATTACGCAATACCTACGACCCGCCCCTTGTGTTGTATGTGAAGGGCAAGCTGCCGGAGTGGGAGACCGTTCCGGTGATCGGCATTGTAGGCACAAGAAAAGCAAGCTCTTACGGCATGAACACTGCCAAACGCTTTGGCAGGCAGATCGCTTCCTGCGGCGCGTTGGTGGTATCCGGCGGCGCGTCGGGGATCGACACCATGGCGATGGAGGGCGCGCTGGACGCAGGCTGGCCGGTGGTTGGTGTCCTTGGGTGCGGTGTGGATGTTGTTTACCCCGCGTCCAATAAAATGCTGTTTGCCCGGGTGGCAGAGCGTGGCTGTCTGATCTCTGAGTATCCGCCGAAAACACGGGGGATCGCCTGGCACTTTCCCCAGCGCAACCGGATCATCAGCGGTATGTCCGATGGACTGCTGGTGGTGGAAGCACCGGAAGCAAGCGGTGCGCTGATCACTGCCAGGCGGGCAATGGAGCAGGGCAGGGATGTGTATGCCGTGCCCGGCAATGTGGATGTGGAGACCTGCGCAGGAAGCAACGCACTGCTGCAGGATCGGGCCGTTGCTGCCCTTTCCGGTTGGGATGTGGTGAAGGATTACGAGGCCATATACCCGGGAAAAGTAAGCAAAGATCAGATCCCGCCCTATCATCCCGAAGCCTCCGCAAAAGTGGCGCAAGCACCGTCGATTCCGGCGGATTTGGAGAATTTTGACGGAATCGAACAGAAAAAAGCCATTGACAAGGAAGAAAAATCCACTTATAGTGTCTTAGATAGCGCAGATCTGTCAGAAGAGGAGAAGGCTGTTTTGGCCCACGTTCCTTTTGAACCGACCTCTGTGGATGAGGTCATTGCCCAAACAGACCTGCCGGCGGGAAAGGTCCGGTCTGTTTTGACGAAGCTGACCATGAAAAGGCAGACAGTCAATCATCCCGGCGGGCGCATATCAAGGAAATAACATTTCGGAGGGAATGTATGAGCAAGGCATCCAAATTGGTAATTGTGGAGTCGCCGTCCAAGGCGAAGACCATTGGTAAATATTTAGGACCCGATTATATCGTTAAGGCCAGCATGGGCCATCTGCGGGACCTGCCCAAGAGTACCATGGGCGTGGATATTGAAGGCGGCTTTGAGCCGGAGTATCTGCCCATGGAGAGTAAGACCGAGGTCATTGAGGACCTGCGCAAGGCAGCAAAGAAGGCAGACACTGTCTATCTTGCAACTGACCCGGACCGGGAGGGCGAAGCCATCTCCTGGCATTTGAAGGAGCTGTTGGAGCTGCCGGACAGTAAGACCTGCCGCGTTACCTTTAACGAGATCACCCAGAAGGTAGTCGAGCAGTCCATTGCTGCGCCCAGAGCCATCGATTACGGCTTGGTGGATG
>CAYLNV010000019.1:0-10843 GCA_964385085.1 uncultured Oscillospiraceae bacterium | reverse complement strand
ATGCCCCAGGAGCCGGAGTTATAGCGCTCCACACCGGTACGGATGTACTTGATGACCAATGCAATGGGATCCTTGCCGGGATTTTCCTGGGCATACATTTCAGCGATCTCTTCCAGAAGCATCAGGTTGAAAATGAAGGTTTCAAAATCCTCAACAGGAGGCTTCTCCAGTGCCGGGATCTCCACGAAGGTGGAATATCCGCATCTCAGGCAGTCCTCATAAGCCTCATAGCCGGAAGAAGAATAGGTAGGTACTTTTTCTTCGTAGTAAACAATGAAGTGGCCGCGGGCGGGGATCTCTTGACGACCGGACAGAGTAGTACCGCAAACAGAGCAGTAAGTACCGGCAGTCATACCGGGCGTCTCGCAAAGTGCAGCAACCTCTTCGCTTTCTGCAACCGTGTGGCCCGATGCGCAAGCATCCTCCTGCAGGGTCAATGCTCTGCTCCGCAAGGTGTATGCGGACGCGCCGGAGCTTACGGTCCCGGTCTCAGCGGTAACCGTCTCCTGACTCTGCGCAGTGGTGTCAGCAGCTTCTGCGCTGACCTCCACACCGCTGGATGCGACGCAGGGGATCAGGTTAAAGTTTTCCAATTCCTTTGAGCCGCTGACAGTTACGGTAATATATTTGGCATTTTTCTGCGCCCATTTTTGGGTAAATGCCAGCTCTGCGACAGCATAGACCTCGTCCTGCTGTCCCTCCCAGGTCATTTTTGCCTGGATCAGGACCTCCGCGTCTGCCTGCACCAGATCATTAAACTTCTCAAAGCTCTCAACCTGCACGGAGAACCAGTATTTGGGATTTTCGCTGTTCTTTCCGGTAACGGCAACGGAAGCCACTGTTACGATAAAGAACCGGTAGCCGCCTGCCTCGCTGTCATACACAGGCATCTGGCTATTATCCTTGCTGAATACCACGCTGTCGGCGTCTTCCACCTTCAGCAAGCCGCTGACATCCTCACTGGTGTCAATGATCTGGCTGTTGGAGAGCGCGGAAACAGAGTCCGCAGTCAATGTGTGGCCATTCAGATCCAGTGTCATGCCGGAAAGAAGCTCCACAGCCTGCGCAGTGGTATCTGCGATCAGTTGGATCGTCTGATCCTCCTCTGCTGTCGTTGCCTCTGTAATGGGCACATATACCACTTCTTCACCGGAGATCACTGCGCACAGGATCTCTCCGCAGTTGACACAGGCGCTGTTTTCGCCCAGCCCATGGCCCAGGACTTCATTACAAGCGGAGCAGTGCTTGCCCTCGGTCAGGCCGGTTTCCGTACAGGTAGCCGCAACCGCTTCGTCAATGACCTCTGTGTGGCCCAGAGCTTCCGTCTCTTCCTGGGCAATCAGGACTTCGTTACATACGGAGCAGTGCTTACCCTCGGTCAGGCCGGTTTCCGTACAGGTAGCTGCAACCGCTTCGTCAATGACCTCTGTGTGGCCCAGGGCTTCCGTCTCTTCCTGGGCAACCAGGACTTCGTTACATACGGAGCAGTGCCTGCCCTCGGTCAGGCCGGTTTCCGTGCAGGTAGCTGCAACGGCTTCGTCGATGACCTCCGTGTGGCCCAGTACCGGGATAATGGCACGGCCCTCGGTATACTCACAACGGCTGCAGTTTGCACCGGATCGATAACCGATCGTGGTACAGGTAGCAGGGATCTCACTTACAGCCACCATATCATGGCCCAGAGCTGCCACTGTTTCCTGGGCGATCAGAACTTCGTTACATGCGGAGCAGTGCTTGCCCTCGGTCAGGCCGGTTTCCGTACAGGTAGCTGCAACCGCTTCGTCAATGACCTCTGTGTGGCCCAGGGCCGCAACCGTTTCCTGGGCAACCAGGACTTCGTTACATACAGAGCAATGCTTGCCCTCGGTCAGGCCGGTTTCGGTACAGGTAGCCGCAACGGCTACATCCGTAACCTCCGTGTGGCCGATGGTAGGAATTTCCTCTGTGTAGCTATAGCCGCACAGGCAGGTATAGGTTTTCACACCCGGCTGTGTGCAGGTAGCGGCACTGGAAACTGCTTCTGTGTAGGTGTGGTCGCCTACACACTCAGCGTCCCACACACCGCCCGAATAAGTAAACTCCCCATAGGGAACAGATCCGCTTTCCAGATAGCTGCCGTCTGCATTCAAAAGCTTTGCAGGGGTAATGGAAATCGAATTATAAGCAATGTCCTGGCCGAGAGTCGTCTTTGTCTGCGTTGCCTGATAGGTAACCGTCTCCGAGCCGGCTTTCAAGATCACCTTGCCGGTACCGGTGGAATACACATTGGCATCGCCTGCGGTGGTATAAATAGCGCCGGCAGATGCATCGACAACACCATCGACCTGCACCAGCGCGTCCTTTTCACGACCTGTAGTGCCCAGACCGCCGGGCGCATAACCTAGCTGGATCGACCGGGCATTGCCTGCGCCGCAGTAACCGCCCCAATCGTCCACATCATACACAATGATCCGGACGCCTTCACCGATCGTGCCTGTAACACCTTCTCTGATGTACAGCTCAGAGCCGGGCAGCAATGCCAGATCCTGATTCATCGTTACAGAGCCGCTGATGGCTTCCACGGTGAAATGACCGGGAATCGGCAGATTAAACTGAGCAGAATTGATAGTGGTTGTGCCAAGCAGTCCCAGCTTCATCGTCATAGATATCGAACTGACTGTGATATCACCGGCGGTAATAAAATGGGTCCTGCCGGTGCCCTCCAGATAGTCCTTAATGATGTAACCGCTGGTTATCTTAAACATTGCGCCATCATTGCCCACAACAGGCACACTGGCACTCTGAATACCTACGGCGGTAACCGTCACAGACATACAGGCATACTCGCTGGCACCTGCATACAGCTTCAGAGGGACCTCAATGTTCTGCATATAATACTGGGACATGGGGAACACACCATAGTCGTTAGTTGCCATCTGGGAAGTACCATCACCGCCACGGAAATCCCCAAGCTGGAAGTCTTCATAGACCGTTGCGCCGCTCAAGGCTTCCACCGTACCGGAGCCGGTAATGTAGCCCCAGGCATAGAGGCTGCCTCCGTTACCCACAACAATAGAGCTGTTGGCACTCATTTTGATAAAGCCAACCGGACCGGCGGCATAGCCGTTATAGGAATAACTTGCGCAGTGACAGCCGGAAATGCTCAAGCCGCCGTTAACGGTCAGCGTTGCTCCCTCTGCCATAGTCAGTGTCCGATAGGCAGTGGGATTCGTGTATGTTTCCAGCGTTCCAGGCATAGTGGTATAAAGCGTATTTGCCGCATCGAAGGGGATCAGCAGGGTAACACCTGCAGGAATGGTATAGTCGCCAGCGGGCAGGGTCGCATTGTTGGCAAGAATGACCACACCGCTGGTGGCGCTTGCCTTGCTGATAGCTGCTGCCAGATCGTCATACAGATAGTTCACGGCTAAGTATGTAACCTGATACCAGGGTGCAGTTGTTGTAAATGCAGCCTGAACTGTCATATCATTCGTAGGTGTCAAGGTGTAGCTTGCGCTTGTAGATAAAAGGGTATTGGTTGCAGTGTCGATCCAGCCCAGGAAAGAAGCACCGGAATTGGGCGCAGCTACAACAGTTGCGCCTGTGCCTGCAACATCCTTTGCTGCACCGGCCTCTACCGCTTCACCATCAACGGTAACACTTCCCAAGGAATTGTCATATTGGAAGGTAATCGCAGAGGACTCCTTTGCCTCCACGATACTGAAGTTCTTCATCACCAGTGTATTTGCTGTGGTATTATAACCCGTAGTGATAGTAATGGCAACTTCTTCATCTGCCTCCATCACCTTGCTAAAGCTGCCACTGGCATCCGTATATGTAGCACCGTCGATCTTCAGTGTATTAATAGAGGTAGCAGTCCAATCAAAGGAAATGGTAACCTTGCTGCCACTCTCATTGATAACGGCAATCGTTGCAGTCTTTTTAGAGGTAACAAAGCCTAAGGCATTTTTGCTGGCTGTGGCTGTAACGGTGATCTCACTTTCGTCGTCGGACGCATAGGTGTCCGTAGCACCGCTGACATCCACCCACACACCGTCAACCGGAAAATATTCTCCGGTTGTAGCGATCGTGGCAACTCCCAACATAGCGTCGAAAATTTCCGTTAACCGGATAAAGCTTTCCGCATCTGTGTTGGCGCAGACATAGTCTATCTCTGCCTCTGTTGCACCATCTGACATTGCTTTGATTTCTTCAATTTCAGCAATGGTTGCCTCATTGACAGACCAATCCTGGGCGCAAATTGCCATACCGATCTGATCGTCTGTCATATCCGCAGTAATACCGTAGGTATCAAGAATAGTGTTGATGCGGTCGGTCAGATCCTGTGCCAACTGGGAAGGCACTTCTTCCTCAGCCGCCAGTATCTGCATAGGCACCATGGAAAGCACCATAACAAGCACCAGGATCAGTGATAAGCATCGTTTCAACGAACGGGTCATTTTGCGTTTCCTCCTTTTGATTTTAAAACATCTGCTTATTTATTTGCATGGTTGGGTATAAAACGGGGGTCATCGTAGAACTGAGCAGTGATCTCATTGATACGCTCCTGCAGGGCGCATATCTCATTGTATTCTTCCTCTGTCCATCCTTCAGAAGCCTTGTCTTCGATCACAGAATATACGTTGACGGCTTCTTCACCCTCTGACTGAAGTGTTCCCAAAAGAAACCCTTCTGCTTCATCCGGTCCCAGAACAATGGAGAACAAGTCTACATCCTTGCCGGAGATCTCTATCCGGAAGGTCGTGATGAGATTATTCCCGTCCTCGGTTTGTACCAGCTCTACTTTATTCTCCCATTCCAGCGGATACCAAAAGGTAAAATATGCGGTGTTTACCTCAATTCCCTTTGTCTCCTCCGGAATCGAATCCAAAATCGTTGGCGCGCTGCTTGTATCGCTCTGCAGCCCGTCGCTTTGACATCCTGTCAGTATAAGGGCTGCGATGCCGGCGATCAGCATCACCGCCACCCTGTCCTTTCTTGCTCTCATAGGCACACGCCCCTTTCCTCCATGGCTTCTTCAAAGCTTTTTATCTCCCGAAAGGCCTTGATCCCTTCATTGGTGCATTGGATCACAGTGCGAAGGGGCAGCTCGGTCTTTTTGGAAAACTTCCATATGTAATACCATTTGATCAGGTGTTTTGTCCGTTTGAATCCGCAGGCCAGCATAGCACCCTTGTCAAAGAAGTATTTTTCGCCGTAGCCGGAAAACCAACTGGACTCATCTCTTGCGCAGGTGCCAAGCACATGACAATGGGAATATACCTTCATTTTTTTTCGGAAACAGTCTTGCAAAAACAAGGTGTCCTCACCGCAGCTATACCGGCAGCCGCCTCCAAACAGCTCAGAGAAGGAAAGACCGTATTTCAGCACAGCACTTCTGCGAATTGCGAGCCTGCACGCACCGAAGCGCATGGAATTCCATAAATTGCGGCGCTTGCAGGGTTCGCTCCTTCGTGCGCTGAGCTTCCCTTTCCTGGTCATATCCATGCCGAAGGCGATCACATCCGCATCCGGAAGCCTTGCAAAGGCTTCTTCAACAGCAGTAAAGGTATCATCGTAGTATCGGACATCATCATCTGCCAGCAGTAATATATCTCCCCTTGCATTGCTCAATGCAAGATTGCGGTTGATCCCCACACCTTTCGTGGCAGATGAGATCATTCGGACCGTTCCAAACGGTGTTTCTTCCTCCTGATAATCCCATGTTCCATTCTGGTTTGCAATCAGACAGTCGCACCGCACATTCATCTTTTCATAAAGCTGCAGGTCGCTCTGTCCCATGGTCGCCACAAGAACCTCGATCACGGTTGTTCATCATCCCTTACCAAAATTTTTCCATTTTCCTTATATAAATAGGATCTGTAAGAACGGGCTGGATCACATTTTAAAAAATCGTGATGGGAAACCTGTTGCTCCTCGGCCGGCTCTTGCCGCCAAGGTCCGTACTTTCGGGTAAAATAGGAGTCGTAGTCTTCCGGAACACGCACCGAAAGGCCTTCAAAGCTGAACCATGCGCCCTTTCCCAATTCCTCAGCCGGAGAATACTCCAGCTTGCCCTGCCAGTTTCCATGATTGCAGATCACCGCTGAACCATCACAGCGGTATGCCTTCAGCATGGCTTCATAACGGCGCATGATCCCATTGAGGTGAAAACGGCGGTAGCCGTATTGATAGGCGAAGCAACGCAGCTTGTTGTAGATCCATTTGCGAAGCTCCAGCACCTTGCCTTCCAGCTTTTTTGCCGGATATCCGTCAAGAGGGAAAATATCCAGAAAGATCCCATGATGGATCGGAAGCTGCAGGTACGACTTTTCGATCAGCGTTGTTTCTGTATTGACCAGCTTCGTCATAAGAAGAGGAAATGCTTCGTTTGTATGAATGTTCTGCAATACCATGTGGTCCGGAAGCAGCTTAGGCGCTTCCGATAAAAAGCGCTCATAGTCCTCCCGTCGCATGGCCACATCCACATCATCATCCCAGGGAATGAACCCGCTGTATTTCACAGCGCCCAGGGCAGAACCACATACAAGAAAATACTCCAGATCCAGCTTCCTGCATATTTCTTCAAACTGACATAGCAGCTCAAAAGAAATCTTTTGGGTCTGCGTCATTTCCCATTCACTCCTTGGCTGTCTTCTTTGCTGAAATATAGCTTGCGCAGCAGATTCGCAGCGTTTGCAATGGAGAATCCGGACTGCGCCACACGGACTGCATATTGGCATCGATCCTCAGATCGGTCCAGGCTCTTTATGATCTGCTCTGCCCAGTTTTCCCCATTTTCCGTCAAATGGCAAAAATGCACCAGATCCGTAAGGACGGTCTCCTCCGTGATGTTGTCAGACAGGAAGCAAGGAAGTCCCGCAGCCTGGGCTTCAACACCGACCAGGGGCAGTCCCTCCCAAAGGCTGGGCAGCAGCATTGCATCCATTGCAGAATACCAGCTTGCGGCATTTTCCTGCCGCCCCACACACACGATATCCGACGCGATCCCCAGATCGGATGCCGCAGACCGGACATCCTCCATCAGCTCGCCGTCGCCTACGATCAGCAGCTTGACATCTGCGGATATTTTTTGCTTCACCGCATGAAGGATCTTGACCAGATACAAAGGATTCTTTTGTGCAAACAGCCGGCCGACAAAGCCCAAAACAACAGCCCCCTCCGGGATGCCTGCTTCGGCCCTGAGGGCGCGTCTGGCTTCTGTATCGAATTTGTATCGATCTGCATAGATCGCATTGGGCACGACCTGATACTCTCTGCTTCCGAACATCCACCTGCCGGCTTCATGGCTGCAGGCAAGCCGGGTCACGGGAAGCATACGCAGAAAAACAGAATTGATGGCATGGAGTATTTTTCTATGGATCCCCACGGTTCGGGAATTGTGGGAATGGACGATCACATGGGCCCTGGCCCGAAGGGCCGCGATCACAGGCACAGGATTGGCAGCGGAGAGCATATTGATATGGACACAGGTGTATCCGCCCTCACGGATGATCCTTTTGATGTTTTGATATCCATAGACAGGATGCTTCCGGCAGTCCTTCAAGGTGTGTATTACGCTTCCGTTTTCAATCAGCTCCCCGGAATTGGTCAGCCCATCTCCCAGAGCATCCACATAGTCAAAAACGATCCCTTCTGCCTTTAAGTGCCGGGCATAATTCAATATAAAGCTCTCAACACCGCCATGCCGGCTTGACATCCCAAACTGTAAAACTCTCATATCTGCTCCTGTGTTATCAGGCTCACCCTTATTTCGGGATCCTTTTGTATTTGATCGATCCGTAATATGCGTATCGGACCATGGCACTGACCGATCGTATCAGGGGCATTTTCAGGTGCTTTCTGTAAATGGCCCATCTCCGGACAGCGCTGACCAGCTTATGGGAGGATCTGGAATCCGTCCGCTGCCGATAAAATGCCAAAACCTCCGGCACGCCCCGGGCGATCATCCCGTCCCGCAGGAGCTGAAACCACAGGGCAGTGTCCTCATGATAGATATTTGTAGGAAAACGGCTGTTTTTTGCCAGCTCAGAAGCAAGCAAAGCCGTAGAACAACTGATCACATTGCGAATGATGGAGTCTTCAAATGTGGTCTCCGGCGGCACGATAAAATCGTTGCACAGCTTTTGTCCCTGTTCGTCCACGATGGCATAGGAGCAATAAACAATGTCTGCCTTTGTTTCCTCTGCCCGGGCGATCATCTTTTGCAGCATTTCAGGCGCCCAGTAGTCATCACTGTCCAAAAGTGCCACATAGGTCCCCTTGCTCAGCGCCAATCCGCGATTCCGGGTCTTCGCAACACCCATATTCGCTTCATTCCGGATCAGGCTGATCCGACTGTCCTCCCCGGACAATCCTTCAACGATGGCCCGGGTGTTGTCTGTTGAGCCGTCGTCAATTACCAGCAGTTCCCAGTCCTGTACGGTCTGGTCCATCACAGAACGGATCGCCTGTTCCACATATTCCTGCCCATTATATGCCGGCATAATGACGGAAACCAGCGGCAAGCTCTCTTTCTTGCGGCTATGGTCCATCATCTTGCTCCCTTATGGGTAAAGACCAGTCTCACCGTCTTGAAGACGCACTTCACATCCATCACAAAGGATTGCTTTTTTATGTATTCCATGTCATAAATGATCTTTTCCTCAGGCGCCAGATCGTAGCCGCCGTTGACCTGCGCCCAGCCCGTAAGACCGGGGCGAACCACCAGGCGGTTGCGAAAGCCGTGGATATATGTCTCAAAGTAATCGTAGAAACATTCTCTTTCCGGGCGAGGACCAACAAAAGACATATCGCCCTTCAGGATGTTCCATAGCTGAGGAAGCTCATCCAGCCGCGTCTTTCTCAGAAACCGTCCTATTTTCGTACAGCGGCTATCGTCCTTATCCGCCCACTGCGGGCCGTTCTTCTCTGCATCAAGATGCATTGACCGGAACTTATGCATGACAAAGGGCTTTCCATTCGTTCCCAGCCGCTCCTGCTTGAAGATCGCAGGACCTTTGGAATCCAATCGGATCAGCAGCGTGATCAGCAGCATGGGGATCGCCGCAATGACCCCTGAAACCAATGCCCCCAAAATGTCCAAACAGCGCTTGGCAGCCAGGTAGAATGGCTTATCCACCGCGCTCACAGCCGCCACATTATACACCTGCTCCGGTGATTTGTTTTGCTCCGCGCGAATGGATTCTGCATCAGGTAATACCATTAGCAAACACATTCCTTTCTTTATTCTATGAAACAGAATGATACTGGCAACCGTGCTCCAGCGATCGTCGAGAAGACAATAATTTCTCGCATACAATTATATACCACAAATCCCTTTCCGTCAAGGTCCGTTCCATACTTCCGGCTTTTTTGTCGGAATAGGGTAAAGCACATTTCATCATTGACTGTTTCGGGAAAATATGGTAAGCTTTTTTCATTGAATATAAGAAACGAGGTAATTTCTATGAAGTATTCTAAAAGAATTTTAAGTCTGATCCTTGCCGTTCTGGTGATCGCCAGCCTGCTTTGCGGCTGTGAGACCACGGAGGACAAGATGAACGCTCTGTGCGGCAATTGGTACCGTGAAGCCGTTTGTTCCGAGGACCTGGCAACATCTGTTCTGGAAAATATGGATCTGTATGAAGAGGAGATCGTCTTTGCGGACCTGAACTCCCTGAAGCTTCTCTATATTGCTGAGTTTAACATGGACGGCACATACCGGTTCTACCTTGACGAAGACGCTTCCATTGCCCTTGTCCGTCAGTTCCTTGCCGGTGTGTTTGACGCTCTGTATGTAAACCGCGCCAGCCTGAATGATACTTATGAGCGTGATTTTGCCGCCATGACTGAGGAAGAGTTCCAGCAGTTTTATGCAGATCTGTACAGCGAAACGGATTTCGAGACATTCCTGGACAACCGTGCTGAAAACGCTTTCTACTATGACGATCCCGTTGAAACCGGCACATTCTACATCAAGGACAATGCCATGATGATGACAGAGGATGTTCAGGACGGCGAGCTGCCCTCCCCGGAAGAATCCCTGCCCTACACCATCGACGGCATCACTCTGACTTTGCGGTATTCTGATGATACCCACGTCTATTCCAGAAACGCCTAAGCAGTAACCCCATCGCACCGCCGGGCTTATACGTTTTATCCCGGTATCCGGGTTGCCATTTTTATTGATCCGTGATATAATTCGATGAAATAAAATGCAGCAGGAGGTTCTGTATGGAATCCAAAGTCAAGGAGCGGGGTATGTTCCTGCTGGGCTTAGGGATCTGCTTTGCTGTAGCCGGTCTGTCCGTGCTCATAGAGCGCCTTGTTCCCGGTGAGCTGCTGGGCGCATCCATCATTGCCCTGTTTATGGGCACGATCATCAATAGCTTTTTTCACCCGGCATGGATCAAGCCCGCCCTGAAATTTACATCCAAAAAGATCCTGAAGGCCGCCATCATTCTCCTGGGCGCATCCTTGTCCATCAATACGATCATGAGCGTTGGCAAAATGACCTTCTTTGTGATGATCTTCACCTTCGCCATGTGCTTTGGCGGCGGTTACTTCATCCGCAAGCTCTTTAAGCTGAACTGGAAGCTGAGCAATCTGATCTCTGCGGGAACCGGCATTTGCGGTGGCTCTGCGGTGGCGGCAATTGCCCCGGTGATCGATGCAGACGACAAGGATATCGCCTTTGCCATGTCCTCTACCTTCCTGTTCGATATGGTAATGATCGCCCTGTATCCCCTGATGGGCAAGGCCCTGGGGCTTTCTGACATTGCCTACGGCATCTGGGCAGGCACTTCTGTGAATGATACTGCCAGCGTGGTTGCCTCCGGTTATGCTTTTTCCGAGGCGGCAG
>CAYLNV010000018.1:0-10844 GCA_964385085.1 uncultured Oscillospiraceae bacterium | reverse complement strand
TGGCGGGAATAGACGGCATTTTTCAGGCATTACTTCCTTATGGTGTGTTGCCCAATGCTGCAACACGTCCCTTTTGCATTTTTAACCTGCTATATAGCACAGGGCAAACATCCATGCAATTTCCAGATTTTCTCCGTTACCGAACAGGAAATTGCCGTTCTTGTTTGTGGTATCCCACCAGCCTTGGTAAGCACCGCCATTTTGGATCATGTAGATCAGATCCTGTGTCAGCGGGTAGACACCGTAGGTCGAATCCGCACAAGCACCGTATGCCAGCATTGCGGTGGTGTAGTCCTCACGGACACCGTTTCCATCGTCATACCGAAGGGCTGTGCCGGTGTTGCCCACACCGCCGACCATGTCGTAAAGCGTAACATAGGGCGCTGCCGTGCCGTCTGCCATATAGGTGAGCTGTACATAGACCACCGGGCCGTTGGCGCTGCCCATATGGTAATAACCATCGGCTGCGTTATACACCAGATCGTATGTGTCTGTACTCTTCTTGATGTCCACGAAGGTGAACTTCAGGCCGCTGGCAAGGGTCAGCTTCTGAGGTGTATGGGCGGGGATATATTCTGTGTAAGGAACGTCCTCCACTGCGTCGCCCTCACGAATGATGCTGAGCAAGCTGTCAGTCGTACCCTGAATACCGATCACATGGGTCTGGCCCAATGCGTTGGTATTCACAGAAACTGTAAAGGAAGAACCGTTGTAATCCTTCAGTTCATTGGTTACATTCATGGGGTAGTTGGGAGAGCCCCAATAGCTCAGAACTGCATCCGGATCAGAAACGGTGATCCGGTACACACCCTGCTGGGTGGGAGTAAAGCTGAAGTAGGTATTTACATCCTTCTGCAGCGTTACATAAACACCGCCAACAGATACAGGTGTGATCTGAGACAGCAGCCAGTGTTCCTCCGGAGTTGCGCTGGGCGCAGCCGCCACCTTAACGGTCAGGCTGGGTGCGGCTTCTGTAACCACTGCGGTAGTCTCCTCGTAGTGGTACGCTGTGCTGCCCAGGAAGGCCAACTGAACTTCGTATGTTCCGGTAAGCAGATCCTTGGTGGTAACTGCACCGGCAGCGTCTACGATATTATAGTCCACGACCTCACCGTTCTGCACAAACATCAAAAGGTAATCGCCAACCATACTGCCAAAGAAGTCTGTAACCATCACATTGTAGCGGGTCATTCCCTCCGGAACTGCCGCTTCTGTCCGGTTGGCTACAATGGTAATGCTGGTAGAAGTGGATGTAACGACTGCTGCACTCGCATCGTATTCGTAGCTGGGATCTACCAGTACAACATTATATCTGCCTGCGGTCAGTGCTGCTTCTGCAACACCTGCAGCGTCGGTGGCAACCACATTGCCAACCATCTCACCGCCCTGCATAAACATCAACTGGACACCGGGCAGCGGGTTATTGTCGCTGTCCACGACCGTAACACTGTAAGCCTTTCCGGCCTGACGGGAGATCTTACCGGTCAGCTTAAAGGTAATGCTGCTTGTCAGATCCTCATTCGCCACCACCTGGATCAGGACATTCTTGTTTCCTGTATACGCAAGGGTAACCTCATTGCTGACCTGGCTTTCAGACAGCTTCGCAGTCTGTGTGCCGTTGGTCAGGATCACATCGATGCTGGAGGCCGCAGAGGAAGGAACGGTGATCGTAAGCGTACCGCTGGTCGTAGTGGACAGGTTGACACAATAGTACCAGTGGCTGTCCCCTGCTCCTTCAAGTGTTACTGTGTTGCCGATGGTTCCCAATCTGAACGAGCTGGGGTTATACTGTGTTCCCGCGGGGAACGCGAAATTGACCGTCATATTCTGGGCAACGGTGCTGGTATTGAACACTGCCAGGGAGACAGGCTCAGCGCTGTCAGGCAGCGCTGCAGAGATCAGACCGTCTGCATCCGGCTCATACCTGGTGCCATCGATCAGGATATAGCCGTTGGTAACCTGCAGATTCAGGGTGGTATTGCCCACACCGTAGACACAATAGTACCTGCCGGTATTCCCCTCCAGTGCTTCTACCTCGATAGATGCCTGATCACGGATCACGATGGGATTGGTCTCATGACCCAATGCATAGCCAAGGGTTACGGTCAGCTCCGGTGCTTCCTGTGTAACCTGGTGTGTACCATCCGGCAGGAGATATGCGCCGGGGACACCCAGGATCATAGCGGAATAGGTATCCACAGGCAGGCTGAAGACAGCGCTTCCGTTTGCGTCGGAATAGGCCACCTTACCGCCCACAACAAAGATGATGCTTTCTACCGGCTCTCCGGTGGGAGCCAGAACGGTAACCTTATAGTCCTGATACTCGATCTTATTCAGAGTAACCGTAACAGAAGGTTCTTGTGCCGTCAGCGTATACGCTGTTTCTTCCAATGTATATCCGTCAGGTACACGGATCTTCGCCTCCAGCTTTCCGGGGTAATGCTTCAGGGTCGCCTTGCCCGTGCCGTCCGTGGTAACATATTGATCTACCTTTTCTAATGTTTCCAGCTCAGTTTCTGTGGCTTCCTGTGCTGTAACACTACCGGACAGATAGACGGAAACACCGGTAACACCATTGCCGTACTGGTCCTTGACCGTTACAGCATATTCGATCTTTTCATTAAAGGGACGGGCTTCTTCGATCACTGCACCGTTATCGAAGCTTGCCAGCATCCGGAATGTACCGCTGGGGTAAGAATTGGTCTCGTCCGGCAGCGTGCCGATACTAAACTGGACCGTCTGGCCTTTTCTCACCTGGATGGAAACGACCTTCGCACCGCCTTCTACGGTCTGTCCATCCTCTTCCAAATTACGCATCGCGTAGGAATCCAGATTATAAAGATAATAGGAATAGCCTACACCGGGGGTGGCGCTCAGACACTGCATGGTCAAAACACCGTCCTCAGTGGCTTTGTACTCGTAATAAATACCAACCTCATTACCTGCCGACACTGTGGCAGTAAACTCGCCAAGGCTCAGGGGGTAAGGATTGTTAAATGTACCAAGCTTGGGGACCAGGTAGACCTTAAAGGTCTGCTCCTCCTCAGAGTTGTTTCCAATACCAACTGTTACCGGGGTATACATATCCGGGCAGGTCAACAAAACACTGATCACACCATTGCTGGGTTCATAGGTTTTGTTGTTGTATAGCACATATGCATCCTTGCTGTAAATGGTCAGGTACATATTGCTGACCTTATACAGCTCGGTATAATACACCTTCCCGGGGGCGACAGTAACCTCAAAGCTTGTTACTCCGCCCAGCTCAGTAGGGTTTTCTTCCGTACCCTCTTCCTTTTCGGATTCAATTTCCGAAATGTCTTTGATCAGCTTCTGCTCATATTCCTCTGCACAGAAGTAGGCAAATACATCCTTAAAGGTCTGAGCATTGTCAATGCTTCCGGTATGGATCAGGGTGATATTGCCGTAACGGTCAATAACCACCGTGGTGGGGAAGGCTGTGAGCTTCATAATATTGGTCCAGCTCGGGTCCACCGCTGCCATGGGGAAGGTATAGCCGTTTTCCTTCTGGAAGGCTGCCACATCCTCTGCACTGTCCATGGGGTTCATAGCCAGAACTGCGATCTTATCGCTGTATTCCCCATAAGCCTCCTGCAGATAAGGGAACTCCATCAGGCAGGGCTTGCAGTTGATATACCAGAAGTTCAGAACCACAGCGTCCTTTTCTTCCAGCAGTTCAAACAGGGTGTAAACTGTACCGTCGGCTGCCGTTACAGAGAAATCCATGACCAGATCGCCCAACTCATAGGTCAGGGTCTGCATATCCTCCTCCGTCATCTGTCCGGCAGAGAGAACGATCTTCGTTTCCACTCCGGTCAGAGGATAATATTCCTCTACCGCATAGCCGGTGGGAACATTCTCCAGCACGGCAACATAGCTGTCGCTTTCCACATCTGTGAAGGTCATTTTACCGTCTGCGTCTGTCTTGTCAGCCCAGACCAGCTCTGCCATGGTGCTGTCGCTATATACATACACCATCACCTTTTCAATGCCTTTTCCGTTGCCGGATTCCACACTGACGGTATGCAGCACCGGTTCAGTGCCCACAGAGGGCTCTGTGCTATCAGGCTTTCCTGAATTGAATACAAACAAAACCAATGCCACGCTTAAACAGGCCACAAGCGCTACCAGTCCGATAATTACCCACAATTTTTTGTTTTTCTTCAATTGCTTCACGCTCCTTACTTTTTACTGCGTAAGGGTTTTGTTATCCTTCGATATAGCAGCAAGCAAACAGCCAGCCCAGCTCCGGGTTGCTGTTATCGAAGATATAATTGGGAGATTCGCTGTCCCACCAACCGGAACAGCCGTTTTCAATAATGTAGACCAGGTCTTCATTCAGAGGATACACACCGTATGTTTCGTCCATGTTGTCGAAATAGTCCATCAGGATCTCCGTGTAGTCCTCTTTTTTCACAAACTCCTCATTTTCATCGAAGAAGTACTTTCTGATCGGTGCGCCGCCGGCAGCGCCGTCGCCCATGATGACCACCTGCAAGGATGCGTTGGGTGCGTCCTTACCCAGGTTCAGATAGATCACAGGACCGTCTGCACTGTTCATATGGTAATAGCCGTCGGCTTCGTTGTAGACCACATTGTAATCATCGGTCTTACCTCTGATATCCACATAGGTCAGCTTCTGACCGTCCTTGATATCCAGGGTAAAGGACTTGATCTCATTCTTGCACACATATTCTGTCCAGGGCTCATCGGACAAGCTCCATGCAGGATCACCGATGCGCTCAATGGTCAGGGCGCACTGGGCAGCAGACTCAGAATCGATACCGATCACCAGGGTCGCGGTGCCGGTGCCGTCTGTGCCGATCATATCCGCACTGATGGACTGGGTAAATGCATTGTCCTCCAGATCCTCAGCAACGTTTATCTCCTGCACAAAGTGGGGCGCACCGTAATAACCGATCTGCACGCCCTCCCCTGATACAGAGAACTTGTATGTACCTGCTTCTGTGGGAGAGAACAGGAAATAGCTTCTGTCGCCGACCGTCAGCTCCACATAGGTGCTGCCGGTGGACACGCGGTAGGCCTCATATTCCTTTCCCTGTGCAGACAAGGTCTGGCTTTCAGCACTGGGAGTATAGTACAGCACGATCTCCAGCTCTGTCTTCTCAGAAGACAGTGTCAGACCTTCTGTATCATAGTAATATTTTTCAGCGTCGTCAGTGAACATCAGTTCCACTGTATAATCGCCCTTTTCCAGGGTCTTTTCTGCCACACCGTTTTCATCCACCTTCTGCATGGCAACCTGCTCAGTTCCCTTCAGAAAACGGACGATCACACCGGAGGTATAGGGAGCACCTGCACCGTCCACCACCTTGACCTTATAGGCAGCCTCTGTGCCGTTATCCGTGCTTCCCTGTCCATCCTGGCAAGCAGCCAGAGAAACCAGAGAAAGCAGCATACACATGACCAGAAGAAGGGCTTTGATTTTCTTCATAGTGTTTCACCTCAGCTTAGTTTTGCGGGAACGAGGGCATTTAGCCCTCGGGTCCCAGATAGTCATAATAGTAACACAGCTTCAGCCAGGACTGATCTACATCCTCAAAGGTGAATTTGTCCATCAGCTTCTGCAGCAGCTCAGCCAGATCCTTTGTTACCACAACACAGCCTATGCGCTCCTCGTTGCCGCGGGTGATAATATCATCCAGATAAGCAGAGATCTCATCAGTCAGGTCCTCGCCCTTTCCGTGATACTTGCCCTTGAACACATCCTTGATCTGATACAGCTCTGCGTTGGCATCGTAATCCTCGCCCCACAGGTCCTTCAGATAAGCGTCGGTCTTTTCCGCATCGTTATCATTTTCGGACATATAGGCCAGGATCAGCATATCATTCTCATCCTTGGAGAAGTCGAACGCGCCCTTGTCGATCAGGCCCTTCACACCACTGTTGGTGGCGATGGGGGCATCAAACACGCTGGTCAGTCCCTGGAAATCAGCATAGATCTTGCTGCCATATATCTGCTTGCCGTTTGCATCCAGGCCCTTATCCTCATAGTAAATACCGTCAGAGCCAAGCACTGCGTGGACACCACCTGCAACGATGTCGTACATAGCTGAACCGGTTGCGTCGGTGTCGTAGGTGAAGTAGCCGGGAGAGCACAGACGGAACAGCTCATAGGTAGCGCCAACATACTCAATGTCATAGGTAATGGTGCCTACCTCGTAGTAATCCCAGTAAGCAATGTCGATGAAGTAGGGCTTGCCGGCCTCCATGTAATAAACCATGGAAACCTCGCCATCCTCCTCAAACATTCTCTCATCGAAGCCGTAGACCAGAAGCTGCTCACGGTTCTCATCGAAGATCCAGCCTTCCACACCGTCGGTGGAGTCATTGTGGGAGGTAATGCGGTAAACACCGGACTTGGTGGGAACAAACTTGGCAAGATAACCTCTGGGCATGATGATGCCGCTGTAGCTAAAGCTGTTGGTTGCAACACCCTTACCGAGCTTTGCCTCATATGCAGAGAAGGTCGCCAGACCCTTGATGGGGTCAACAAGCTGCTCATCCGTGCCGTAGGCCTTATAGTAACGGCAGAACTTCAGCCATTCATTATGATCTTCATCGTCGAAACCGGCGATCTCGTCTACCTTCTGCAGCAGCTCAGCCAGTTCCTTGGTTACCGTACAAACATTCGTCAGCTTGGAGTTGGACGCATAGTTAAAGTACTTCTCCAGATCTGCATAGAGGTCCTTCGCTGCGCCTTCGTATGCGATGTTCCAAAGGGTATCTTCCTCGCTGAACTGGGTGTAGCCCATCATGTCAACCAGCAGCAGAGGGCCGTTGGCAGAGCCTACATGGTAGTAGCCGTCGGACTCGTTATAGAAAATTTCAGCATAGGTATATTCGAAATCATCCTC
Source organism: uncultured Oscillospiraceae bacterium (assembly GCA_964385085.1). GTDB lineage: Bacteria > Bacillota > Clostridia > Oscillospirales > Oscillospiraceae > Faecousia. The sequence continues at coordinate 3,945 of CAYLNV010000018.1, read as the reverse complement.
GGTGGTTGCTGCGTTAAAGGGAATATATGTAGCAACATCGATGTCAGCAGCATCCAGCACACGCATATTCTTAATGTATACTGTGTCGTCGCCCTCGTTGCCATCGGAATCCTTCAGGTAACACAGCGCCACTTCATAAGTGCCATCCTCCTGTGCCACCCAGGGATAGCAGGATTTCCAGGTTTCTACCTCATCCACACCGGAGATGGCGAAAATGTCCTCGCCGTTGACGATCACATACATAATGTCAGCGCCGTACTCGGTAGAGGCCAGGTAATCAAAGCCAACAGCCTGACCCTTTTTCAAGGTTACATCTGCATAGAGGATCGCATAGGAATCCTCAATGCCGGCATTGGAGGCCTTCATGCACTTCTCGCCATTCTTTTCCGTAATAATGAACGGCCAGGTCATATCGGCAGCGTCTCCGGACTCTGCGCGGTAGCTGACCTGAATATCACCGCTGTTGAGCACCGCAGCAACTTCCTCAGAAGAGGGCATGACCTCGGTGGGCTTAACTGTGGTGAGTACATCTGCAACACCATTGGGGCAAAGCTTCTGCACATAGTCATCACCTGTAAAATGCTCAAAGATGCTGACAAAGGGGCGCAGGCTGGTAATGGCACCGGATTCGATCAGACAGATCACACCGTAGCGGTCAACGATGATCGAGGTGGGATAGCCGCTGATGCCAAAGGTTGCAGCCCAGGAGGTGGGGCAGGCAGCCATCGGGAAGCTCAAAGACAGGTTATAGCTGGCAGGGAATGCAGCGATGGCCTGATCAGTATCACCCAGAGGGTCGATCGCCACGATGCCAACCTTATCGCTGTACATCTGATAAGCCTGCTCCATAAACGGGAACTCCGTTACACACCAGCTACAGGTGGTATACCAGAAGTTGATCAGGACCATTTCCTTTTCCTTCAGCATTTCAGACAGGGTGATCTTCTCACCTGCAGGGGTGGTTACTGTGAAGTCATACATCACATCGCCCACACCCAGCGATGCACCGGCCAGATTCTCGTCGGTAATCAGCGCAGAGGTCAGCGTAATGTCCGCAGTATTCCCACTGAAGGCATAGGATTCCTTCAAATCATAGCCATTGGGCACACCGGAAAGTGTAACCGCATAGTCGCTGCCGGCAGCCATCTGGAAGCTGACCTTGCCATCGGCATCGGTCTTGCCGGCCTGCTTCATATCAATAAGGGTGCTGTCGGCATAGACAAAGACATCCAGTCCTTCCATAGCCATGCCGCCGGCTGTCTTCACTGATACGGTATAGGTGGCATTATCGCCATCGCCTGCGCCGTCAGTGCTGTCTGTATCACCATTATTTTTGCAGGCTGCCATAGAAAAAACAAGGGCAACCACAAGCAGTACAGACAGTAATTTCTTCAAGTTGTTCATAAAATTCTCCTCTTCATTAACATTCAGGTTTCACGCAGCATGAGTAAGACGATTCAGGTGGGGATCATCCTGCTTAAGCTATAATTAGCCATAGTAACCTCATTATCTGAAATATATTACCACAAGCCGCCGTTTCAGTCAATAAAAAGCGTTCTTTTTTCCACATGTTTTCATTTGTCCGCAACTCAAAAACATTCTACAATTCATTGCCCATCAGAAGCACCACATTTGTGGCAAAATAACGAATTATTCCAGCGTATCAATTTATACCGCTGCGCATATGCTATAAAAGGCAATGAGATATACAGCCTTATACATTATAATAATAGATACGGCCGAGGGAGAAAGAAATGAAGAAGATATCTGTACTGTTACTGCTTTTATTCTATATTGGCATATACGGCGACAAGGTTGCGCTGTTTCGGGATTCACAGTCAGAACCTGTGAAGGTATTCCCCTATTCCGTCCAGCAATTACCCGCAGAAGATCAGGAAGCACTGCGTCATGGCATCCCCATACCCTCCAAACAGGAATTGACACGGCTTTTGGAGGATTATTTCTCTTGATTTTCTCCGCCTGAGCCATTACAATATACTTGTAATATGCAACAGGAGGTTATTTGCTATGGCAGACGAATACGGTTCTGATTTTATGACCATCATTGACGAGGACGGCACAGAATACGAGCTGGAGGTCCTGACCTCCTTGGAATATAACGGTCAGACCTACCTGGCGGTAACCCCCGCCACCGGTGAGGATGAGCAGGTCGATCTGGAGGTCAGTATCCTTAAATCCGTGGAAGAGGATGGCGAGCCCATTCTTTGCGCCATTGAGGACGATCAGGAGCTGGAGACTGTTTACGGCCTGATCATGGAGCAGCTCTACGAAGAGGACGAAGACCAGGACGAATAAGACATACCGCCTGCTTGGTGCGTAGCGTGTCCTTTTGGACCCACATCATTTATTAGGGATGTTGGACTTCCCTGCCGGATTGCAGACCTCCCGCCCATGCTCTGACATTGGGCGGACGTTGGGAGCAGCTAAGGCATGGAGCGGCAACCCACCTGCCAGTTCGTGCAGGTCATAATCGGATGCGTTACGGCCAAAGCGGGTCCCGGGGCGCGTTGCAAAATGATGCAACGCGCCCTAAAACTATGCAATTGTCTACATCCTGCGGATGCAGGGGTGTTCATTGAACACCCGCGGGCGACTAAGTCGCCCCTACAGATTCTATCGCAGGATTTTTGCATTTTACAACAGACTTTTTTCCTCTTTATTATGGGTTTTTTCCTTTTTTCTGGGAACATACGAAAAAAGCCTTGAAACTGAGATGAAAATAGTTTATAATACTCTGGACTATATACCGAATAGGGTTATCCGATCTCTATTCAAGCAATGAGAGGAATTGATCATATGAGCGCATCCAGCAAGAAAAAGCTCCGTAAGGAGCAAAATATGGCCGCACTGACCGAAAAGCAGCGCGCCCAGCAAAAAGAGGCCAAGAAGCTTAAGGCCTACTCCATCACCTTTGTGATCATTATGCTGGCAGTGGTGATCACTGCTGTGTCCGTTATGGGCATTACCTACTATAAAAACTCCGGTATTACAGAAAGAAGGACCATTGCCGCTGTCGTCGGTGATCATGAGATCAACACCGTAGAGATGACTTACTACTTTAAGGATGCCATCTCCTCCACCTACAACGAATGGTACTCTTACTACGGCGACTACACCGACCAGATGGTTGCATGGTCTCTGGATCTGGACACCACCGCAGCTCTGGACGAGCAGTACCGTGATGACGGTACGACCTGGGCTGATTACTTTATGGACATGGCCTTGGAAAATGCAAAGTCCAACTATGCTATTTACGATCTGGCTATAGCTGAGGGCTATGAGCTTTCCGAGGAAGACCAGGCCGCCATTGACGAGAACATGTATTACATGACCCTGTACGCTTCCATGTACGGCTACACCGATGTGGATGATTACCTGGTGGCTCTTTACGGCAACGGTGCCAACGAAAAGACCTACTCGAAATATATCGAGCGCAGCACCATTGCACAGGCCTACTATGAAGATTATTATGATACCCTGGAGTATGATGATGACGACATCCGGGCCTACGAGGAAGACAAGTACACCAACTACTCCTCCTATAACTTTGCACTCTACCACATTGACTACAGCTCCTACCTGCCGGAAGGCGAAGAGGATGAGGATGGCAATGTTACAAACACCAGTGAAGAGATCGGCGCCGCCAGAAGTCAGGCCTATGCAGATGCAGAAGCACTGACCTCGGCTACCGATCTGGAATCGCTGAACGCTGCTATTGCCGCTCTGGAGATCAACGCAGAGAAGGAAACCGCTCCCACAGCTACCGAAAACACCAATGTTCTGTTCTCCAACCTTTCTGAAACCTATTCCGAGTGGCTCTCTGACAGCGAGCGTAAGGATAACGATGTTGTTTCCATCCCCGAGGAAGTGACTGAAACCGACGATGACGGCAATGAGGTTACTTCCGTGGACGGTTACTACGTA